>JAEHDI010000902.1 GCA_016880505.1 Bryobacterales bacterium
ACGGCTGATCGTGGTGGTCCTGCTGGTGGCGATTGCCTCGGTGATTTTCACGCGGCTGAACTTCTTTGCCGCGTTTCCCGAAGCGTCGATCGACCTCCGCCATTCCAAAGAGCAGATCACAAAGTTTGCGGAGGACTTCTTGCGAGGTCAGGGACTCTCGACCACAGGGTTCCGCAGCCTGACCTTGTTTGATCCCGACGACACCGCGAAGACTTATCTGGAACGCGAGCTGGGTCTCGACCAGGCGAACCGCCTGATGGAGGGACGGGTGCCGGCATGGCGGTGGCGCGCGCGCTGGTTCCGTCCGCCGGACAAGGAAGAGATGCGGGTGTACGTCAATCCGTCCGGGCGGGTCATGGGTTTCGAGCATGTCATCCCCGAGGCGGCAGCCGGGGCCCGTCCGGACCGAACCGCGGCGCGGCAGCGGGCGGAAGACTTCCTCCACCGGCAGACGCAGGCGCCGCATCGTCTGATCGAAGAGCAACTCCGCGAGCGGCCGAACCGGCACGACTACGTTTTCACCTGGGAAGAGGAGGGCTTTCGGGCGAAAGATGCGACCCTGCGGCGCACGGTGGAGCTTCACGGCGATCGGGTCGGCTTGTACTCCGAATACCTCTACGTGCCCGAGAAGTGGAAGCGGGATTTCGCCGGGCTTCGCTCGAAGAACGAACTCTACGCGCAGATCGCGCAAGCTTTGTACCTGCCACTGCTGCTGGGGGCGGTCGTCATCTTGATTCAGGCATTTCGCCGGGGATTGATCCGCTGGCGCCCGTTGCTGCTGATCTCGGGAACAGTGGCCGGGCTGATGGTAATCAACCAGTGGAACTCGCTCCCGTTTTTCCTTGATGGGGCGCCGACCAGCGTGCCCTATTCCCAGAGCGTCCTGTACGGTCTGCTGCTGGCGCTGGGCGCCGGCGTTGGCGTTTTCTTCTATGTAATCCTCGCGGCGGCCGCCGGCGAACCGATGTACCGGGAGTCACAACCGGGACATCTGTCTCTCCTGGCGGTCCCGGGACGGCGGGCGATTCGTACGCGCGAGTTCTTCATCGCCACCGTGGTTGGCTACGGGTTTGCCGCGATCCACATTGCTTTCGTGGTTGCCTTCTATCTGATCGGGCGCCGTTTTGGAGTCTGGAGCCCGCAGGACATTAATTACTCGGACTTCCTCTCCACCAAACTTCCCTGGATCTATCCGCTGACGATCTCGCTGCTCGCTTCCACCTCGGAGGAGTTCTGGTTCCGGCTGCTGGCGATTCCACTTCTGAAGCGATGGCTTCGCTCTACCTGGCTGGCTGTCGTGATCCCGGCGTTTGTCTGGGGCTTTCTGCACGCGACATATCCGCAGCAACCGGGTTACATCCGGGGCCTGGAGGTCGGCATCATCGGCGTGGCGGCCGGTTTTCTGATGCTGCGGTTCGGCATCCTCGCGACGCTCATCTGGCACTACACGGTGGACGCGATTCTGATCGGCATGTTTCTAATCCGCGCTGAGAGCTGGTATTTCCAATTAAGCGGCTGGCTGGTCGGCGGGGCGGTGCTGCTGCCGCTGATCGTCTCGCTTGTGTTCTATCTGCGGCATGATGGTTTCCTTGTCGATCTAGCCCTTCAGAACTCCAGTCTCGCGACGGAGGAGCCCAGGACGGCTGCTGCGCCTGCTGTCGAACAACGGCCCGCCGGCGAACCGTTGGCGCCGCGCTGGCAGGCGAAGTGGCTCTACGGGATCGCGTGCGTGGCGCTGGTGATTGGGGTGGCGGCGCGGCCGAAGGTCCTCGGAGACTTCATCAAGGTACAGTTGGCGCGGCCCGAGGCTCAGGCACGCGCAGACGCCGCGCTGCGGGCTCACGGGAGGGATCCCGGGCAGTGGCGCCGTATAACCGAATTCTTCGACAACCTTCGGGTGGCTGACTTCGAGTACATCCGGCGGCTGGCGGGGGATGCCAAGGCCAACGAGGTGGTCCGGGACCGGACGACAGCGGGCGTTTGGACGACGCGCTACTTCCGGCCGCTCGAAAAGGAAGAGTGGCGGGTTTCGGTCGATTCCACCGGGCGCGTAGTTACGCTGGACCATGTGCTCGACGAGAAGGCGCCCGGTGCGAACCTGACCTCCGGCGAAGCGCGAGCGATCGCGGAGCGATACATCGCCGGCACCGGGAGCCTGCCGGTGAATCGGTACCGTCTGGCGGACTCGCAGTCCGAGAAGCGGGACAAGCGGACGGACCATTCTTTTGTTTGGGAAGATCCCGATTTCCGGCTCGGCGAAGCGAAGGCGCGCGTTTCTGTCGACGTTCTGGGCGATGAGCCGTCCGGCGTCCGGCGGTTCCTCAAGCTGCCGGAGGAATGGCTTCGTGAGTTTCAGCGCCCGCGCCTCGCGGCTATTGCGCTTCCGGGCGTGCTGGGCGCCGCAGCCCTGCTGCTTCTGATAGCATTCGTGAGGCGTCTGAGCTCGCGGGGGAGCCACGAGGACAGCGCGCATCGCTATCACTGGCGCGTTTAACTCGCTGCCGGGGCAGCCGCTGCCGGATTTGCGTTTCTTTCCGGCATCAATCGTATTCCCGGCCTGCTGGCGGGGTACGACACGGCGCGTCCGCTACAGAGTCATCTCGCGGAAGCTATTCTCAGCCGGACAACGCTGGTTGTTCTGGTGGCTTTTGGAGCGCTTCTCGTGGCTCTGGCCGCGGACGTGTTTCTTCAAGCGGCCGCGGGAGACCGGCGCTTGCCGCGCCCCTCGGCGACGAGGGCGTTGGCCGTGTTCGCGATCGCCTGGGGTTGCGTGCGCGGGCTGTCGGCGGTGGAACAGCGGCTTCCGGGACCTCACCTGACGCTGCCGCTATGGAGCCTGCCCGCCCCCGAGACGTTCGCGCCGGCGGCTACAGTCCTAAGCCAGGCATTCATCACGGCGCTGTTTCAGGTCTGCCTGCTCGCAATCGCGGTCGCCGCGACTGCCCGGTATTTTCCCGGCTGGAAGCGGTACGGACCGGCTGCGGCGCTGGCGCTGCTATACGCCGCCGGGCGCGCCCAAAGCCCGTTGCAACTCGTCTACTTCAGCGTCACCGCGGCGGCGGGAATCCTTGTCATCGAGGCGCTCGTGCGGCTCTGTGCCGCCGACCTGCTCACCTTTGGTGTCGCCTTGTTCTGGCTACACACTATCGGTCCTGCCTTGACGTTGTCGGAACAACCCGCGGCGTTCCTGCGATGGAATGGGGTGGCATGCGTGGCGCTCGCGGCGGTGGCGGGATTTGCGGTAGCACGAAAATTCCCAATGGGTCGCGTCTCCGCCGCGGAGTGAAGCGACATCATGATCCTGGAGGGAGCATGCGAGTTCTCGTTACCGGCGCGCAGGGATGCATCGGCGCCTGGATCGTCAAGGTTCTGCTGGACCGCGGGCTGGAGGTCGTCACCTACGATCTCGACCCGAATCCCGTTCGGCTGTCCCTGATTGCGCCGCCTGAGACCTTCGGCCGAGTCCGAATCGAAACCGGTCGCATCGAGGACACGGCGCGGATCAAGGCGCTGGTGAAGGACGGCGGCATCACGCACATCGTCCATCTGGCGGCGGTGCTGATGCCGTTTTGCCAGGCGGAACCGGTGGCCGGGGCGATGGTGAACGTCATCGGCACGCTGAACGTCTTCGAGGCGGCGCGCGACGCCGGCAGGAACGTACGCATCGTCTACGCGAGCTCTTCGGCGGTGTGGGGTCCGCGTGAGGCCTATGGCGACCGCATGCTCTCCGAGGATGACCCGGTGAAGCCGGCGACACACTACGGCGTCTTCAAGCAGTCCAACGAGGGCAATGCCCGTGTGTTCCACGCGACGAACGGCATTACCAGCGTCGGGCTGCGGCCTTGGACGGTCTACGGGGTGGGGCGGGACTCTGGCCTCACCGCCGATCCGACTCTGGCCATGAAGGCGGTGGCGTTGGAGCAGCCATTTCGCATCCGGCTCACCGGCCACATGGACCTTCAATACGTCGAGGATGTTGCCGAAACGTTTGTGCGCTGTCTGCTGGATCCGCTGGACGGTGCGTTTGTCTTCAATCTCGCCGGCGATATTATCGCGATGAACAATCTCATCGATACGCTCGAACGCCTTCGTCCGGGCGCGGGCCGTCTCATCTCGGCCGAAGGTCCGGAAGTGCCCGTCGCCTACAAGATGGACGACTCACGGCTCCGGGCAAAGGTGCCCGGCATACCAAAAACGCCACTCGAAACGGGTATCCGGCGGACGCTCGAACTGTTTGAGCGGTTGCGAGCCGAGGGCAGGCTGTCTTAGCGAGTTCGCGGGGGTCGCGGTGACCTGCTTCACCGGAACTCGATCGCAACCACATCCCCATCGGGTCCCAGCGTGACATCCGGGCGGGCGCTGTATTCCACGGAAACGGACGTGGGCTTTTGCGGGCC
>JAEHDI010000903.1 GCA_016880505.1 Bryobacterales bacterium
ACCAGCAGCGCGTTGCCGATCTCGGCTAGGAAGTGCTGAAGCTGGTTGTCCCGGCGGTCGTTGTTCCTTACTTCCGCGCCACCCGCGAGGATGCTCGCCTCGGTCGCCGTGTCCGCATCCGCCACGCCACGAGAGCCGCCGGGTTGCCCCGCGACCTCGTTGAAGTCTGCCGCGATCAGCGGTAGCGCCTGGTAGTGCGTGGCGTCTATCTGCGGCATCTCCGCCGCCCGCACGCCGTCTATCCCGCGAACCATCGCAATCGTGTGCGAGGGGCCGTCTAGGAACTTCTCTCGCTCTAGGTCGCCGCCGTCCTCGCCGTCGAAGCCCTTGCCTCTCTGCTCGAGCCACCGGGGGCGGGAGTTCTTTCGCTGGAGCATCCCCTGGCTGCGGGTGATGTTGTACTCCAGCTCCAGCTTGTACATGCCCTCGGCATCCGGCTTCGGATACCATTGGCCGGGAACCTCGTTGAAGCGGAGGAAGAAGAACGGCCCGCGATTGAGCCCCACGGGCAAGGGGCGGTCCATCAGGAAGCGGTTGTTCGAGTTCTTCCCGTCGACCGTCTCCTCAACCAGAACCAGATACCGACGAGTTTCAAAGTCGTAGATGTCAAAACCACGAACGCGAGCTTCGTCGTCATCGACCGACTTCTCCACGCCCTTCATCGCCGCTTTCGTCGTGAGCCCAACGTACGGGTCCACTCCAGGCTTGTCCCCAACCTTGCGGGTAGGCGCGATGTTCCGACGTACTTCAGGCTTGAACCGAGGGTCGTTCTTGACGTGCTCGAGCGGCCTGATCCACTCCTCGATGATCCAGCGGTGGGAGGTTTCAAAGACGTTCCCGCCCTCGGGGTCGAAGAGGAAGTTGTCGTAGTGGCAGTACTCCGCGAAGAAGTCCTCCTTCATCAGCGGACCGGGATTCAGTAGCGGCATTCCTGTGTCATCGAAGATGACCGCGCCGTCCTCGTCCCGGAGGTAGTCGCCCTTGCTGAGGCGCGGCAGCCCCGTGCCGCCGTCCAGCATCAGGTTGCCGTTGGTGTCTAACTCGAACTCCCCCCGGTCCTCGGAATCCTCGAACAGCGGGAGGTATCCAACCTTGATGGCTCCGAAGCCAAGGAACGCGGCGACAATCGCCACACGGGCGTGCTTATTCCCCTGCGTCTGTTCCCAGACGTGGTTTAGCCACAACTCCTTGCTCCGAGCCAATTCCCAAGAGATGTCACGTACCTGCCCGGTTTGTGGGTCCGGCATCAACACCGGACGTTTCGGAGTCACGGACCACTTGGGGTTGGAATACAAAAGGGTCGGCAGCGCCGCCCGGATGCTCGAGTGGACTTTCTCCACCGATACCCAGGGGTCAGACTGCGACCACACCGAGGGGTCCGGGCGAAGCTCGCCCTTGAATGCCGCCTCGGTCTTTTCGGTGATTTTCTTGAACTCGCTCCGGCGGTCCTGGGCGCATCTGATCCGCCCTCTCCACACCTTCACGAGCTCGCGCTCGCCCTTGTTCTCGACCGCCTCAGCCATTCAATGACTTCGGCTGGGGAATCTCGCCGGGGAGCGCCTTCCTGGCCGGTTGCTTGGCCGCTTTATGGAACGATTTCGCCGGGGGCTTGTCCTGCGATTCCGCGCTCTTAGCACCATTCGGTGAAAAGAATACGGGCACGAGACTGGCCGCATACTCCAGCGCCGACTTCTCGATCTCCTCGTTTAGCTTGGACGCCAGTGAGGCCCGGAAGTCGTTGACCTTGCCGATGAGTTCCGAGGCGCGCTCACCGCAGCCCTCGCAGAACACATAGTCCCCCTGCTTCTCCAGGGTGCGGACGTTCCTAACCCGCTCGGTTAGGTAAGTGTCCGAAGTTATGTGGGTTCCGCAGAAGTTACAGTGGACGCGGACGGCTGGATGAAGGGGCTCGAAGAAAGGCAAAACCACTGAGTACAGTATAACATACTGACTTCACAGTCTGTTTACAGGCGGTTCTGGAGGATGTAGATGGCCCCATCCTCCCGCTTCTTCGCCGTCCCGCCGCGCTTGTACCACTCCAAGGTCCCCGGCATCGTCGGGGCCTGGTAGTTGGGCCTGGAGTCCGTCCAGAAGCACTCGGCGTACTTGAACGCACCTGGATAGTTTACACTTTCACCAGGACATCTACAAGTTAGTACTCTGTATCGCCAAAAGATTACAGAAAGTGGTAAAATAGATAAACATTATAA
>JAEHDI010000904.1 GCA_016880505.1 Bryobacterales bacterium
GGAGGACACACATGCAGACAACACGCCCCCTGGCTTTGATTACAGGCGCTTCCAGCGGACTAGGCGCCTGCTTCGCCAGGCGGCTGGCCGCGCGGGGGTATGACCTGGTGCTGGTCGCGCGCCGCAAACAGAAACTCGATGAAGTGGCGGCGGAACTCCGGAGCGGGAACGGCGTCACCGTCGACACGCTCGGAGCCGACCTGACGAAAGACAGCGACCGCCAGTCTGTCGAGCAGTACATCGCAGGGTCGGACAGTCTCGCATTGCTCGTGAACAACGCCGGTTTCGGCACACTCGGGCGCTTCCACGAGGCCGACGTCGAACGCCAGGACCAGATGTATCGCCTGCACGTGCTGGCCACTGCGAGGTTGACGCACGCGGCGCTTCCGGGGATGATTGCCAGGGGACGGGGCGCTGTGATCAACGTCTCGTCGGTAGCGGCATTCTGGCAGACACCGTTCAACGTCAGCTACTGCTCGACAAAGGCCTGGACTAATGCGTTCACCGAATCGTTGTACCTGGAACTGAAGGCGGCGGGGTCGCCGGTTCGGCTCCAGGCGTTGTGTCCGGGCTTCACGTACACGGAATTCCACGACGTGATGGGCGTGGACCGGAAGCGGATCCCGGACGGTTTCTGGACGTCCGCCGACGAGGTGGTCGACGCATCGCTCCGCGGGCTGGACCAAGGGCACCTGTTCGTTGTCCCCGGCTGGCGGTACCGCGTGATTGTGTTTCTATCGAAAGTACTGCCGCGGCCGCTGCGCCACGCCGCCATCGCCGGATACGCGAAGAAGACCGGGCGCGGCCACGCGTCCGCCAGTGCGAGCCAGTCATGAACGGCAAGACACCGGTTGCGTTGACGATCGCCGGTTCCGACCCCAGCGGGGGCGCCGGAATTCAGGCGGACCTGAAGACTTTCCACCAGTTCGGCGTATACGGCGAAGCGGCGATCACGCTTCTGACGGTTCAAAATACGATGCGTGTGGACCGCGTCGAGTGCATGCCGGCGGAACTGGTGCTCCAACAGATCCGTGCCGTGGTCGAGGATATCCGGCCTGGAGCGGCTAAGACGGGCGCGCTGGGAAACCGGGAGATTGTAGAAGCGGTCGCCGGGGCCGCCGCCGGGTTCGATTTTCCGTTGGTGGTGGATCCGGTGATGATCAGCAAGCACGGCGCGCCCCTGATGGCCGAGGAAGCGTGGCTGGCGCTCCGGACAGTGCTGCTTCCGAAAGCCTTCCTCCTGACTCCGAACTTGCACGAGGCGGCTGCATTGGCGGGTATCGAGGTGGCAGACATCACCGGCATGCGCTGGGCAGCCGAACGGCTGTGCGGTCTCGGAGCGAAGGCTGTCCTGGTCAAGGGCGGGCATCTGTCGGGGAGCGCCACAGACGTCCTGCTCTTCGAGGGCAAGTGGTACGAGTTCCCCGGCGAGCAGATTCCAACCCGCCACACTCACGGCACCGGGTGTACGTATTCGGCGGCAATCGCGGCCACTCTCGCCCGCGGGTCCGGCCTTGTGGAGGCGGTTCAACTGGCCAAGCAGTTCATCACCGAAGCGATCCGCACGAACCCAGGCCTTGGCGGCGGCTCGGGGCCCGTGAACCACCACGCGCTGGCAAAGGGGATTCCAAGACTTCCAGTTCGTTGATCCGGAGTCTTTTCAGTCGGCAGAACGGCTCAGAGCACCGGGAACATCAAGGAAAGCTGGGAAGGCGTTCCGGAGAGAGGACTCCCTCTGCCAGCGGTCGTATTCGTCAAGACGCTCCTGACGGCTGGCCCGGATGTGAGTCGAGAGGATGTGCATGGCGCCTTCGGCGTCCCGGTCGGCCACGGCGTCGAGAATCTGCATGTGCTGGCGGCAAATCTGGTCGATCTGCGCGGCATCGTGCCCACTGCGATGGATGGGAGAAGATCCGAATAAGCAGGCGCGTTTCATTAACCACCTTGAGGATGCGGGCGTTGCCGCCGAGACGCACGAGCAAGGAATGGTAGCCGAGGTCGCACGCAACCAGGTGCCGCATCTCGTCGAAATCGAGCGCGGTCCGGCCAGAGCGCTCCAGCGCCTGCTTAAGGAGGAGGACCTGCTTGACGATCCGGCGCATGGGATCGAGCTCTTCGGGTCCCACATGGATACGAGCAGCCTTGCCGATTGCGTAGACTTCAAGGGCCTCGCGCAATTCGTAAAGCTCCACGATATCCTGCCGTTTCAACTCGCCAACCACCGCTCCGCGGTTCGGGGTTTGTTCGAGCAATCCCTCGGCGACGAGTTGGCTGAGGGCCTCCCGCACCGGCGTGCGGCTGCTGCCGAGGTTTCGGGCCAGGGACACTTCCGAGAGGGTGCTGCCGGCCTTCAGTTCGCCCGAGGCGATCTTCGCCAGAATGTGCCGATACGCTTCCTCTCAATGCACAGGGCGCGCAGGCCTCGTAATATCCGTCTTCGAGACTGTCCAGCACAGCCTGCCATTTGTCATCCGTGTTCGATGCCAGATGATTCGAGCTGCCATCTCCTGTCATTTGAAATCTCCTTTACTGAC
>JAEHDI010000013.1 GCA_016880505.1 Bryobacterales bacterium
CACTGTGGTCTGACGTGACGGCCCACGTTTCGGCGGGAGAATCGAGCCGGAAGAACGACCAGGGCCCCGGAATCCACGGATACCGCTCGATCACCGCCTCATCCACCTCCACGCCAAGCCCCGGCGTGGCCGGGACGGCGAGGTCTCCGTTCACAATGGACAGGGGCGTCTTCAGAATCTCGGACGCCAGCGGAAACGGATACATTCCCGGTTTGCCCGGTGACGAGTAGCAGGGGTATTCCAGCCACCCTGTGACGGCCTCGGGCCAGCAGATCCCGAGGTGAGCCGCGGCGATGACCTCCAGAGCGGTGCCCCAGCTATGAAATGCGAAGCCCAGGCCCTCGCGCGCGAGTTCCAAAAGGATGCGGCGGCCCGCCGAGTAGCCGCCTTGGCAACAAAGATCCATCTGAACGTAATCGACGGCGCGATTCATGATCAGGTCCATGAAACGGGCCTCCGAAGGCTCATGTTCACCGCTGGCGAGCGGGACGAAGTCCTTCTCCCGCAGCCTTCGGTATGCCTCATGGTCATCCGGGGGCAACGGCTCTTCGAGCCAGGCCACACCGTAGTCCGCCAAGGCCTCGGCCAAGTGTTCCACAGTGGACCGGCTGTAGCTGCGGTCGCCCATGCGCCACCAGGTATGGGCGTCCACCATAAGATCGACGTCGGGACCGGCCGCCTCCCGCATCAGACGCACCGTTTCGAGATCCGTCTCCGGTCCGCGGCCGGGGCGCATCTTGTACGCGGCAAAACCCATCTTCGCGACTGCCTGCGCCTCGGCGGCATAACCCTCCGGCGTCATGTACATCCCAGCGCTGCCGTACAGCCGGATGCGGTCACGCACCCGGCCGCCGATGAGTTCCGACACCGGCACGCCCTTGGCTTTGCCCCAGAGGTCGTACAGCCCGATCTCGACCGCGGCGTACACCTTCGCCATTTCCGGATCCGCCCCGGGACCGTCAAGGAACAGGACCCGCGCGGCATCCGGGTCGCTCAGCGCTCTTCCTTCAAGAAAAGAGGCGATCGTCGTGTTGATCGCCGCGTGCGCCTTTTCCGAAGCTTGGCCGGGAGCGTATCCGGTCAACCCTTCATCGGTGTCGATTCGTATGAGCAGCGCATCGCGCTTCAGAATCGTGCGCTCGCCTCCGTGGTAGGTGAGCCGTACGGGTTCGGGGAAAGCATACGACAGGAGGTGGGACTGAACGCGCGTGATTTTCATGGTCGACGGGCGGCTCCGGGCGCCAGCTATCAGCATTCAGCCTCGGCGCTTGTCCTGTCAAGACTCCCGGGAAGTTGCGCACAAAAAGAGCCGGGCGTTGGTCAGACGCCCGGCTGAGGAGCACCCACAAGCCACTCGGAGGATATGGCTTGTGGTAGTGGAGGAGATTGTTCGTTAGGCGAGAAGTCCTCCGTGGCCCAGACAGGCCACTTCCCACCCCGAAATTCGGTAACTTGCAAGCACCGCCGGCAAAAGAAGATCGACGACATTCGCCTTGGCGGAGCGAAAACACCCGGGAGCCGCAATCACAGGAACATCGTTCTTATAAGCCAGTAGGAGCAGATTGCCGGGCTCGACGGGAGCTAAGAATCGTTCGATATGACAGCCAATCCGTTGCAGCGCTCGTCCGATGACGTCTTCCGGTCCGGCGGGCGCCGTCGTGGACGCCACCAAAATGGCACTTGCCCGGGCCTTCAGCAGGTGTTCGAGTGCCCTCGCAACTGTGCTTTCTTCCTCGACCGGCGACAGCGTGAAGTGCGGCGCGACGCCAAAGCGCTCCAAACGCTGGCGCATCACGTTATCAAAGAGCTGGCGCGCCCGTTCCCCATTCACGGGATCCGTGTACAAAACCCCTACCGTGGGGTTGCGCACAGGCCGGGCCTGAAGAATTGGCCCGCGCTCTTTCAAAATCGAGATTACAGCTTCCAGCTCCGTTTGCGCAACGGCAAATGGCGAACTTTTTACGGTTGCGATGCGCTGCTCCGTCCGGGCGAAGCTGAAATTGGCCGCCGTCGCGATCACCGTGGTGGACGTGCAGTTGATCTGGCGCAAGAGGTCCTCGTCAACGAGCACACAGCAGTCCTCGTTGGCGACCAGATTCGCTCGGCCACCCGCCGCCAGGCGGATTTCCAATGAGCCGCAGCCGATTTCGGAAGCGACCGCCATCACCGCGTCGTCTTCCCCGACCTCGCCGTCCTCCAATTGCGTAACCCAAACATTCTCCATGCCTTCTGTCTCCAGAAGGCGGACATCGTCCTCGCTGATGAGATGGCCTTTCGCCAGCAGCTTTTTCCCGCCCTGCCGGAAAATCGTGCAACACAAGACCCGGCCCGTGGATTCCCTGATGGAGACTGTTTCCGCTTTCATCCTTGTTTCGTGGTTTACTGGCGCCACGCACGCCGGTATCAAATGGATTATACGCAGGGATAGTGATTCCGGGAGTAGGTCTTTCTCAGCTAGTAGCCAAGTCTTTTGAGGGTGCGGAGTCGCTCCCTTTGAGGGGAGAGAATCTAGACTGACGCCTTGCGAGGAGTGCTGATTTTTCCATCAGAACATTTAGTTTCTTACAGTTGGCAACTGCACAAAGCCGTTATCTTCTGCCCCGCAAATGGGGGCAGTACCGTCTTCAGCCGGGCTAACCCCCAGTACTTTCCTCATGGCAATCTCGTCACAGCACTGGAACTTCGCGCAGCGAAGGCAGTCTTTCCAGACCTTTCCAGGGAGCCCGCTTCGGTCCACCTCTCCATATCCCAGGCGGCCGAAGAAATCGGGGACGTATGTAAACGCGAACACCGAGGAGAGGCCGTTCACAACCGCTTCATTTTCAAGCTCTTCCACGAGACGACGGCCGACGCCGTGCCCTTTTAGATGCGGTTCGACGGCGAGTGAGCGGACCTCCGCGGTATGTGGGCCGTAGAAGTGCAGCGCTCCGCAGCCGACCAGCCGCCCATCCAGTACCGCAACAGTGAAATCCCGAATGCCTTCAGAGAGTTCGAACTCGGTGCGCGGGAGCATGATCCCCTGCGAGGCGTAGTCATTGATGAGACGGAGCAGCGGGCCGAGGTCCGTGAGGAGAGCTTTCCTCAGCACCAATTCTTCAGACATGGCTAGTCAGCCTCGGAAAGGGTCACGCGAGTGCCCAAAAGTGCACCATTTAGGATCGTTTTGACGCCATTTTCGGCGCCTCCGGGCGCGATGATTACCTGTTTTATGCCCTGCCGGAGCGCCTCCACGGAGGAATTTAGCTTGGCTTGCATCCCGCCGCTGGCGTGGCCGTCCCGGATGAGCTGTTCGGCCCCTGACGAGGTCAGGTGTGGGATTCTGTTCTTGTCCGGTCCCAGAACTCCGTCCACATCCGTAAGAAAAACAAGGACTTCCGCGGAGAACCCGGCTGCACAGGCGACCGCCATCTGATCGGCGTTTACGTTATAGATCCGCCCACGACGGTCCCCGGCCACGCACGCCACTACTGGCATATACCCAGCAACTGTAAGTAAATTAAGGAGATCTGGATCCGAGCGGACCGGTTTTCCGACCGCACCGAATTCCTCGCGCAATGGTTCGGCCTCGACGAGGGCGCCGTCGATGCCCGAAAGACCGACGGCCCGCGCCCCTGCCTGGATGAGCGATGCCACCAGTTGTTTGTTGACGCTGCCCGCGAAAACTTTCAGCACAGCGTCAATAGTTTCGGGCGTCGTCACGCGGAGCCCGTCGATGAAGCGGCTTTCGATGCCGCGTTCGGTCAGGTAGCGCGTCATCTGCTTCCCGCCGCCATGGACGACGACGAGTTGATGGCCGCCGGCGGCGACGGCAGCCAGTTCACGGGCGATCCGCAGCCGTGATTCC
>JAEHDI010000109.1 GCA_016880505.1 Bryobacterales bacterium
AAAATGGGCCGGGTTCGCTCAGCCGGCGCGCACTGTTTTCCATTCTTCCGGCGTTCGGATGCCTGGGCTGTGTGCGGGCAATGGCCTTCGCACAGCCCTCGCAGGCGGCGTCGACCCGTCCCAGTTGGACGGAAAAGGCCGATGTGACGTGGGAGGAGATGTTCCGCTTCGCTTATCAGAAAGACCTGATTCCCATGCTTAAGGAATTGGGGGCGCAACTCGGGCGTGAGGAGTTCGTCGGGATGTTGCGAGGGGCCTCCGACGAGGTGGTGCGAAAGAAGACTGCCGGGCGGCCGCCGGCGGTTCGCGACCTGGTGACCTTCGCTGCCAGCATGAAGAACATGCCGCCCCTCTTCCAGCACGCGCTGGAAGCCGAGATTGTAGAACAGTCTCCGGAGGCGTTCGAGTACCGGGTGAGGAAGTGCTTATGGGCCAAGGTGTTTCGCGACGAGGATGCCGCCGACATCGGCTATGCGATGGTCTGCTATCCCGACTATGCCGTGGCGAAGGGGCTCAACCCAAAATTGCAGCTCATCCGCACGAAAACGTTGATGCAGGGCGACGACAGTTGCAGCCTACGATACGTGATGCAAGCCTGACCCGATCCGTGCCGAGCTACGCCAGAGGACCGGCGTTATGGTCAGCCACCCGGAAGTTCAACCCGGAACGGATCTTACGCTACTAATGAAGTATGTCCATTGGCCGCAAGACCTGACCGACGCCAGTGGGCCTTGCTTGACCCCCGTGATTCCAGACCCGAAGTGCCGCTCGACGCCGAGGGCCTCGTCCCGTTCCGCAACCTCTTCGAGAAGAACCAGACGGTCTTCGGCGGCGTCAATGCGAGTCTGCGATCGTTCGCACTGGCGGTCGAAGACCTCGGGCGCTTCGACCCGAACGTGCTCGCCGGCATGATCCGGCGCACGGGCTTCTCAGACTTCAGGGAAACGATACTTGGGCCGTTGAGGCTGTTTCTGAGTGTGTCGTGATCCAATCCCTGTTCGGTGCTTGATCAAGTAAAATGGGCTGAATCACGCATATGCCGCTTCCAGTCGGCGGCAAACTCGGTCGTTACGAGATCCTGTCGCTCCTCGGCGCGGGCGGGTGGGGTGAGGTGTATCGCGCCCGCGACATCCGTCTCGATCGCGTGGTTGCGGTGAAGGTGCTGCCCGCCGACAAGGTCGCCGATCCGGATCGAAAGCGCCGTTTCATCCAGGAAGCCAAAGCCGCCTCTGCCCTGAATCACCCCAACATCATCACCGTTCACGACATTGCCGAGGAGCACGGCACGCAATTCATCGTCATGGAGTATGTTCCCGGCAAGGCGCTCAACCAGTTGATCCCGCGCAAGGGACTGCGCACGGCCGAGACCCTGAAGTACGCCATCCAGATCGCCGATGCTCTAGCCAAGGCGCATGCGGCCGGTATCGTGCATCGAGACTTGAAGCCGGCCAACATCATGGTCACCAATGAGGGTCAGGTCAAAGTGCTCGACTTCGGACTGGCCAAGCTCACCGAGGCACCCAGCGGAGCCAAAGATGCCACCTTGTCCCTGCGTGACCCAACGGAAGCGGGCGCCATCCTGGGCACGATCTCCTATATGTCGCCCGAGCAGGCTGAGGGCAAACCGGTAGACGCCCGCTCCGACATCTTCAGCTTCGGCGCCGTTCTCTACGAAATGCTCACGGGGCAGAAGGCGTTTCATGGCGATTCCAGGGCGTCCACGCTGGCGGCTGTCCTGACTCGGGAGCCAAAGCCGCTTAGCCAGGCGGGCCCTGGCGTGCCGCAGGAACTCGAAAAGCTGATTGCCCGTTGCCTGCGCAAGGACCGGGAGCGGCGCCTGCAGCACGCCACCGACTTGAAAGTAGCGCTGCTCGACCTGAAGGAGGAGTCCGACTCGGAGACGCTGGCCGCCGCTCCGGCGAAGGGACGCCAGACGTCACCCCGCTGGTGGACGTGGGCCGCGGTGGCGGCAGGTATGGCAGTGCTGGCGGCAGCCGGCTGGCTGGTCATCGCCCGGAGCAGGAGCAACCAGACGCCGTTCCGAGTGAAACCAATCACCAGCTATCCGGGTGTAGCCGCCTCCCCTACCTTTTCGCCCGACGGTAGCCAGGTGGTTTTCTCCTGGGACGGAGAAAAGCAGGACAACACCGACATCTACGTGAAGCTGGTGGATTCGGGAGCGCCCGTGCGCCTGACGACCAATCCGGCTGGGGACGATTGCCCCACCTGGTCCCCAGATGGGCGGCAGATCGCTTTTCTGCGGGGCTCGGACGACGCGGCACAGCTTCTGCTGATCTCGCCCCTGGGCGGCGTCGAGAGGAGGCTGGCCGACCTCCGCCGGGGAGTGAATGCCGATTGGTGGTCTGCCCCGGCGTGGACTCCGGACAGTAGGTTTCTGGCCGTGCGGGATGATACCGCAATCGTTCTCGTCTCTGTCGAGGGTGGAGAAAAGCGGAAGTTAACTTCTCCCCCTACTGGCTGGACCGGCGATCACTTGGCGGCCATCTCCCCGGACGGCCGGACGCTGGCTTTCTCCCGGATTCGGAATGGCCCCACCTCGGATATTTTTCTGGCGCCTGTCTCCGATGGGGCAAGGTCCCGTCAACTCACCCACGATAATCGGGGAATTGCCGGTTTGGCATGGACTCCCGATGGCAAGGAGATCGTTTTCTCCTCGAGCCGAGCTGGAGACGCAACTCTCTGGCGGATTTCAGCTTCGGGCGGCACACCGGAGCGGCTGCCGGCTGTGGGCGCCGACGCTTTCGACCCAGCGATCGCGCGGCGGGGCCTACGGGCGGCCTTCGTGCGTGGCACCACGCGGACCAGTTTCTGGCGGCTGGACCTCAGCCCGGAAGGACTCCGCCGTCCTCCGCTGCGATTGATAACGTCCACCCGGTACGACGCAGCTCCCATGCTTTCACCGGACGGCAGGCGCATCGCATTCACGTCGAATCGATCCGGAAGCCTAGAGGTGTGGGTGTGCGACAGTGAGGGCGCCAACGCCGTCCAGTTGACCTCCCTGGGATTCGCGGGTGATCCGTATTGGTCGCCGGATAGCAGGAACATCGTTTTCGAAGCCCGCCAGGGAGATCGCAATCGTATCCTCGTGATCGCGGCAGGTGGTGGAACACCGCGCGAACTCAGTTCCGAGGAAGGATACAAGCCATCCTGGTCCAGGGACGGACGCTGGATTTACTTCTTCGCGAGGCGCACAGGGACCGTCCAAACGTGGAAGATTCCCGCGGAGGGAGGCAATGCCATCCAGTTGACGAAAGGCGGAGGCGGCCCCGGCATCGAATCCGTGGACGGCAAGTATTTTTATTACCACATGGCAGACGCCCAAGAACTCTGGAAGGTGCCGGTCGACGGCGGTGAGGAAGC
>JAEHDI010000014.1 GCA_016880505.1 Bryobacterales bacterium
GGGCATCCGTTAGGTTGTAGTGGCGCACGGATCATGGTAACCCTCATCCATGTTTTAAAGCAAAACAAGGCAAAGTATGGAGCTGCCGGAATTTCTGTTACGAGCACGTGCGCGGCGAAGTCGAACTGGCCGGGGGCTTCTGGAGCGGACAGCAGGCGGTCCGAGACGGCAGAATCGTGACCGCGCAAACGTGGCAGTCTCACCCCGAGTTCTATCGCGAAATCTTCCACTGTCTGGGGGAGTAGCATGCCGCTCGATCCGGATGTGCGCGAATACCTCGACGCGCAGGCCGCGTCCGGGGCGCCGCCACGGGGCGAGATGAGCGTCGCCGAGACGCGTGAGTTCTATCTCGGAATGCGCCCGCTGGCGGGCGAAGCGCCTTCGCTGCCGCGCGTGGAAGACCGAGTCGTGCCCGGGCCGGAGGGCCCGGTGCCTATCCGCATTTACGCGCCGGCGACGAGTCGCAGTCTTCCGGTCCTCATGTACTTTCACGGCGGCCGGTTTTTCAGCGGAGATCTCGACACGCACGATCCTGTGTGCCGCATGCTGGCGGCCGAAGCGGGCTGCCTTGTGGCGGCGGTTCACTACCGGCTCGCGCCGGAGCACCGTTTCCCAGCCGCCTCCGAGGATTGTTACTCCGTGGCGGAATGGGTCGCGCGGAACGCCGCGGAAATCGGCGCGGACCCCGAATTCGTGGCTGTCGGCGGCGACAGCGCGGGCGGAAATCTAGCGGCAGTAACGGCGCTGCTGGCGCGCCAACGCGGAGGCTCGAGGATTTGTTTCCAGATGTTGATTTACCCGATGCTCGACGCGACGCGCAGCCTGCCCTCGCACACGGAGTACGGCTCGGGCTACGGTCCGGGCAGTGAGGACATGGAGCGGGGCTGGCGCGAGTACGTGCCTCCATTGACGGACCGGAGGCACCCGCAGGTCTCGCCGTTGTGGGAGGCGGATCTGCGCGGCCTGCCCCCGGCATTCGTTCTGACCGCCGAGTACGACAGCCTGCGCGACGAGGGCGAGGAATACGCGCGGTGGTTAGCCGCTGCCGGCGTTCCGGTTGTACTGACTCGCTATCCAGGCGTCATCCACGGATTCTTCCAGCTTGGCGGAGTTGTCGGGATGGGCCGCGAAGCGGTCTCCGATGCGGCGAGGCATCTCAAGCGGGCTTTTGCCGCGGTCAGGACTTGACTGCGTAGCGGCGGACCGCCTCCTCATCAAGATCGACGCCAAGGCCCGGACGATCCGAGACGATCGCGTAGCTGTTCTTGATCTCGATCGGATCGACGATCAGGTCGTCCTCACGCAGGAAACTCAGGATGTCGCTCGGTAGCGTGCAAGCCGGCGAGGCAGCGCAGGAATGCAAGTAGGAGGCGTCAACAATTCCGAGGTCGTTGCCCGAGCCGTGCCACACGGACATGCCGGCCGCCTGGGCGAGGTAACAGTTGCCGACGAAGTCCGCCATGCCGGGATTCCCGCCCGTATTGAATACCGAGCAGGCCTGTTCGCGGATGGCTTCGACCATCGCCCGCGGGTCTCCGAGGTGAAGGGCCACGTGCGCTTTCACTTGCCGCCGGAGTTCCCGGTAGCCGTTGAAGTCAAGCTTGTCGAATGGGTCCTCGAGGACAAGCACGTTGCCCACGCGATCCAGGTCCTTGGCCACCGGCAGGAAGTCGTTGTAGCTCCGATAACGCGTGTTCGGATCGACGATCAGCTTCACGCCGGGGGCCATCTTTGCCACAACTTCGGCCACCTGAACGACGGGATCGCCTTGCGCGCACTTGGTCTTGATGGAGGTGAAGCCGCCAGCGAGCGTTTTCTCGATAACGGGCCGAATCCCGTTGGGGGTTTTGCGGCCGGTCCAGTAGCCGACGAGCACCTTGCGCTGCGCCAAGCCGCCCAGCAGTTTGTAGACAGGCCAGCCGAGGGCTTTCCCGACTGCATCGTAGAGAGCCATCTCGAAGGCCGCATAGCCCGCGCGGGACGGCAGATCGAGCTGGTTGAGGTTGAGGTCGAAGGCGTGCTTGCCACGCAGATAGTCGGCGTTGCGCCGGACGCCCGCCTCGTCCTCGCCGCGTCCCGTCTCGCCGATTCCGATGATCCCGGCGTCGGTGTGGACTTTCATGATGATCTTGGGGACGAGGTCGAAACGGCTCGACTCGGCGACCTCCGGATCGTAGGTGGTCCCTGGCTTCATGGGCACCACGACGCGGTGCAGGTCGATCCGGGTGATCAGCAGCCGCTCGTGCGTGCCGGCGGCGTTTACCGGCAGTGTTGCGAGACCGGCCAATCCGCCGGTGCACGCAAGCAGATTCCGGCGTGTCAGTTTGCTTTTTTCCATGCGTTGCCTCCTCGTCCGCGGGCTTGTCACGTGCGGCGCGGGTCACAGTATATAACGCCGGGAGGGCCCCTGTTCGCGCGAGCTTTCCGAGGCTTGGCCCCATAACGGATGTAGTATGCTGTAGTTGAAGCTCTCATTCAGAGCCGGAGATCCGTTTATATGGGTAAGCTCAGTGTTAAAAGTGCGTTTTGGACGGCCCCAGCCTTGCTACTGTTGTTTTCGGGGCTGTCGTTTGCGCAAACGTCATCGATCGAGGGCAAGGTGATCGGCGACGACGGTCAGCCGCTGAAGGATGCGCTGATCAAGATCGATCGGAAAGATATCAAAGGCAATTACAAGGTCAAGACGAAGAAGAAGGGTGACTACTTCCACGCCGGATTGCCGCTCGGCACGTACGTGGTGACGGTGGAAGTGGGCGGTCAGGACAAGGATCGTGTCGACAACGTCCGCACGCGGCTGGGCGAGCCGACCGTCGTCAACTTCAACCTCCATGAGCTCAAGCAGAAGCAGGAAGCGATGCAGAAGGCCGCCGAGTCCGGACAGTTGACTGCTGACCAGCAGCGGCAGCTTTCAGCGGAGCAGAAAGCCGAGCTCGAAAAGCAGATGAAGGAGCGTTCGGCCGCACTGGCGAAGAACAAGGCGTTGAACGACGCCTTCAACGTTGGCATGGAGGCCCTGAAGACAAAGCAATATCAGGCGGCGATCGACTCCTTCACCAAGGCGAGTGAACTCGACGCCAAACAGCATGTGGTGTGGGGACAGCTCGCGGAAGCCTACGTGGCCTTCGCGGCCACGAAGACCGGCGCCGAACACGATGCCACGCTCGCAAAGGGCCTGGAGACGTTCCAAAAAGCCATCGAGCTGAAGCCGGATGAAGCGGCGTATCACAACAACTTCGCGCTCGCCCTGGCCCGCGCTAAGAAGTTTGACGAGGCACAGGCCGAGCTCACGAAGGCCGCCGAGATCGATCCGCCGAACGGAGGCCGGTACTTCTACAACCTCGGCGCGGTGCTCACCAATATCGGGCAGCTCGATCCCGCCGGCAACGCGTTCAAGAAGGCGACCGAGATGGATCCGAACTACGCCGATGCGCAGTATCAGTACGGCGTGTATCTGATGTCAAAGGCGCAGACCACGGCCGACGGCAAGTTCGTCCCGCCGCCGGGAACGCGCGAAGCGTTCGACAAGTACCTGCAACTGAAACCGGACGGGCCGTTTGCCGAGTCGGCGAAAGGCATGCTGGCGACGATGGACCAGACGATCCAGACCGAGTACAAGGATCCCGACGCCAAGCAGAAGAAAACGACGAAGAAGAAGTAAGAGCCAGTTTTCCCGGGGCGCTCGCGGAGGGCGCCCCGTCTCATGATTCGTGCTGTCCTTTACGCTCTCCTCACAATCTTCCTCATTACCTTCCTGCGTTTGGTAGTGGGCATCATCACCAAGGCTTTCGGTGACCTTTTTGTGGGCGAGAGCGACCCCCAGAAACAGGCTCGGCCGAAGACCGCACGAGGGTCCGAAACTCGCGGCGAACTGAAGAAGGATCCGGTTTGCGGAACGTACGTCGCCACTTCGACGAGCGTCCAGAAGACGATTCGCGGTGAAGTGGTCCATTTCTGTTCGGAGTCCTGCCGCGACAAGTACAGCGGCTGAGCCGAATTCTTCCGGACGGAGCTCAGAACGAGATCGTGAAGTCGCCGAACAGGTTGACCCAGCGGTCGCGTGTGCGAAGTCCAGGAACCTGTCCCAGAGGATCTCCCTCGGTATGGCCGCGGTAGACCTTGGAGGTCACGCCAAGGCGAAAGCGCTGGTATCGGTCTAGCGCGACACTGCCGCCGAGGAGGGCGTAGTAGCCCCAGCCATTACGGGAATTGCACGTCGGGCAGTTAAACCGGTAGAAGTCACTCGGCTGGCTGAGCCGCTCCGAGTATCGCATGTGGACCCCGCCGCCCCCGGCCGAAAGGAGCAGTTTCCCTTCTCCTACGGGGAGGATGACTCTCCCGCCGAAGGGGATCAGATATTGGTAATCGCGGATGCGAAGGTAGCCGAACTCAGTCGGCAGGAAATCCCGGACTCCCGCGGAGCCAAAGAGTACGTCCAGTCCTCCGTCGAGCTGGACGTTGGGGTGAAATCTGTACCCGTAGCCGACCGAAACGCCGGCGCTGTCCTTGAACAGGCCACTCAGATCGTCGCCCGGCAACCCGGCGCCGAGGCCGACTGTGAGATTGTGTTTCGGATAAGACTGTGCCAGCAAGGGGAGCGCCACAGCCAGCAGCGCAAGGAATCTCATACCACTCCGTCCGACGCGGCCTGGGGATGGCAGGTTCCAGCCGCGTTCGACTGCCGTTGTTCCGTGCAGCCAGAGCCAACTTCGAGCGAGCCGGCCTAGCTTAACAAGTCTTCACCTTAGCGGCGAGTGGCCGCTGGCCCCGGTTCCAGGCGAGCGCCAATGGCGGCGACCACCGCTGCAAGAAGGACCCACAGCGCCAACTGGAACTGACCAGAGCCCGGCACGAAGGTGTAGTACGAAAAAAAGTAGCCGCGCACGATCATCGCCAGGACCAGGAGGCTCCAGATGAAGAACACCATTCGTGCAGTCCCTCGCATCGCGAGCAGGACGATGAGAACGCCGGCGATGGCCAAGGCCAGCAGGACGTAGGCGAGCGTTTCACCTGTCCATGGAAGGATGTAGAACTCGAACGTGTGAGCGCCGGTCAGGAACGAAACCACGGACAGACCCAGCAGCAACAGAGCAAACGCTCCATGGAAGAGAAGACTGAAGGATCGGAGAATGAACCGTACGATAGCCACGAAAGGTCTCCCGGAATAATCGATCTGATTTCAGTAAGTTGACATTGTAGCAGGGTGGCTCGCCGGATGCGGGCGCCGTGACCGGGGTGGTGACGCGCGCGCAAGAGGGGACAGCCGCCCGGCGTTGTTCCTTGACCCTGTGGTTCCGCGCCTCTAGAATACGAATCAAGGGGATTGACCCTGAACGAAAGAGCATGACGAACAAGCCGCAGTTGACGCCTCGCAAGGCGGAGATCCTGCGAAACATCGTTCGGGAATACATTGAGACCGGCGAGCCCGTCGCTTCGCGGACCATTTCCAGGCGGCGCAAGGGGTCGTTGAGTCCGGCATCCATCCGGAACGTGATGGCCGACTTGTGCGAGGAGGGCTACCTCGCGCAGCCGCACACGTCGGCCGGCAGGGTTCCGACCGAGAAGGCTTTCCAGTTCTTCGTGCAGGAGATCGGCGTGCCGCGCCCGTCGCCCGCGGATTATGAGCTCTTGCGCGCGCAGCTTCAGGGAGCCGATACCATCGAGAACGGAGTGGCCCGCTCTTCGCACCTGCTCACAGCATTGACGCGCAGCGTCAGCATCGTGGCCGCGATTCCGACCGCCAGTCAGACGCTGGAGCAGATCGAACTGGTGCCGCTTTCGGACCGGCGGGTACTGGCCGTCGTGGTGACGCACGACCGTGCGGTGCGGAACCGGGTGGTGATGCTGGACGAAGCGATGTCGGCGGAAGAACTGGCGTCCATTCGGAACTATCTGAACTATCACTTTCAGGGATGGGTGCTGAGCGACATTCGCCGCGAGCTGGAGCACCGGCTGGAGGTCGAGAGCGCTTACTACGACGCTTTGCATAAGCGGTTGACCGTGCTTTACGCACGCGGCCTGCTGGACATCGACCTCGATCCGGAAGTTCACCTGGATGGGGCCTCTTACCTGGTCAGTCTCGACCTGCACCTGACCCGGGAGAGGATGCGAGAACTATTGCACGCGCTGGAGGAGAAGAAGCGCCTGCTCCAGTTGCTGGATCGGTTTCTCGAACAACCAGCCGGGGCCGTTGGCGTGTGTCTCGGTCTCGGCGACCTGCATCCGGCGATGAAGGAGCTGGCGTTAATCGGCATGACGGTAGCCATGCCGAGCGGGATGGCCGCAAAGGTTGCCGTGCTGGGGCCAATGCGAATGCACTACGAAAAAGTGATGGCTGCCGTCCTGAACGTAGGCCGGGCGTTGCAGGCCCTTCCCTCCTGAGCCTTTCTCCAGGCTGCTGGGGTTCACTCGGTGCGGCCGACTCCGCTTTGCTAACCTGAAAGAAACGACATGATAGTGAACAGCAGCACTGACGAAAACGAAGGAGCCGCCGGCGGAGCGGCGGAGACCGGGGAGGGCATTCCCGCGGTAGAAACGGAGCCCGGGCAGGACCTCGCCGGCCAGGCGGCGGCGCTGACCGCCGAACGGGACCGGATTGCAGCCGAGAAGGCGGAATTGTATGACCGGTTTGTGCGGCGCCAGGCCGAGTTCGAGAACTTCCGGAAACGCGTCGAGCGAGAAAAAGGCGAAATCATTGCCGTCGCCGGGATGGAACTGACTCGACAATTGCTGCCGATCCTGGACGACTTCGAGCGCGCGATCGCGCACGAGAGCACCGACGCGGAATACGCCAAAGGGATCGAGTTGATCTATCAGCGGTTATTCGAGACTTTACAGAAGGCGGGGCTGGAGCCGATCGTCACCGAGGGGCAGAAGTTCGATCCTTACGTCCACCACGCGATGGAGATGGTGGAGACCGATGAGGTAGAGGACCATTCGATTCTGGCGGAACTGCTTCGCGGATACAACTTTCGGGGTAAGTTGCTTCGGCCGGCGATGGTCCGGGTGGCCGTCGCTCCCTCTTCGGGGAAATAAGTGGCAAGCGTGCAAAAACGAGACTACTACGAAGTGCTCGGCGTCGAGCGAAACTCTTCCGAGCAGGAGCTGAAGAGCGCCTACCGAAAGGCGGCGCTCAAGTGGCACCCCGACCGTAATCCGGGCAATCACGAGGCCGAGGAGCGCTTCAAGGAAGCCGCCGAAGCGTACAGCGTGCTGAGCGATTCGCAGAAGCGGGCCGCATATGACCGGTTCGGTCATGCCGGCGTGAGCGGTCCGGCCGGAGCTCCGGGCTTCGACCCGTCCGTTTTCGCGGACTTCGGCGACATTTTCGGCGACTTCGATTTCTTCGGTTTCGGCGACCTGTTCGGCGGTGGCGGCGGCCGCCGCAGGCGTACGCGCGCGCAGCGCGGGGAGGATGTCGGCTACAACCTCGACATTACGTTCGAGGACGCGGTCCGCGGCATGAGCGCGGAGATTCAGGTGCCGCGCATGGAGACCTGTTCACGCTGCGAGGGCAAACGCGCGGAACCCGGCGGGCTCGTGACGTGTCCGACGTGCCGGGGCGCGGGGCAGGTCCAGTATCAGCAAAGCTTTCTCTCAATCCGGCGGACCTGTTCCCATTGCGGGGGGAGCGGGAACATTGTTCGCGAACCGTGCATTCAGTGCCGGGGAGAGGGCTATCTGCGGGTGGAACGCAGGCTGAAGGTTAACGTACCCGCGGGAGTGGACAACGGGACCCGCCTGCGGCTTTCCAACGAAGGGCAGCCTGGAGTGAACGGGGGGCCGCCGGGAGATCTGTACGTGCTGCTCCGGGTCGAGGAGCATCCGTTCTTCGAGAGGCGGGAGAGCGATCTGCACTGCACCATCCCGATCAACGTCGCGCAAGCGACGCTGGGCGCCGAACTGGAGGTGCCGACGCTCGAGGATAAGGAGAAGCTCAAGATCCCGGAAGGGACGCAGCATGGCGCCGAGTTCCGCATGCGCAGCCGCGGTGTCCCGCACGTAAACGGGCGGGGGCGGGGCGACCTGTACTTCCATATCGAAGTGAAGGTGCCGGCCAAGCTGACGCGCGAACAGCGGAGACTGTTTCAGGAACTTGCGGGAATGTTGCCCTCCGAGAACGAGCCGAAGGAGAAGGGGATTCTCGACAAGGTCAAAGACTACTTCATGTAAATCAGCCGCCGCGGCGCAGGCCTTGCCAGACCTCCGAACACCCGGCAATTCATCGCGGTTGCTTTACGCCCACGGCGATGATCGAGGTAGAGAGCGTTGAAAAACCCA
>JAEHDI010000905.1 GCA_016880505.1 Bryobacterales bacterium
ACTTCAGTCAGGTCGGCTTTGTGCAGGCGGAGTGCGAGTGGCTTGGCGAACTCCAGAAACCGGGTGACCAGCGAATTCGTGCGATCGACCTCGGAGGAAATAAAACCTGCAAGCTCGTTGGCGACCGAGTTTTCGGCGGGAATGTTCTTCCGGAGCATCTCGGCGGAAACGCGAATCGTCCCCAGCGGATTCCGGAGCTCGTGCGCCAGGCCGGCTGAAAGCTGCCCGAGGGCGGCCAGGCGCTCGGAACGGCTGACGGCGGCTTCCGCCTCCTTCAAGCTGCGGTTGGCGGCGGCAAGCTGCTGTGCCGTCACCTGATACCGGTGCGCCTCTTCTCCCTTTGCCTCGGCTACGCGGTAGGCGAGGAATCCGACGAGCGCCAGGAAGGTGGCGCGCAAACCGAGTTCGCGCATCTGGTCGGACGGGAGGAAGTAGTATGCCCAGTTGACGTAGAGCAGGAACGAAAGGTACGACGCGCAGGCGAGCAACGTGAACGCGACCGTCCCGATGACGCCGAGCGTCGTGGCGGCGGAGATGACGGGAAGCAAGAGGACCAGGTAGTAGCTGCTGTTGATGCCCCCGGTGTAGCCGATGAGGAGATGGCCCAGGAGCAGCTTCAGGAGGTTAGCCGCCACGCTGCCGCGCGATGTCGAGAAGAAGCCCACTCTCGCCTCGATTACCTGCACAAGGGCGAGGGCGGCGAGCAAAGGGATCTCTCCGGGAAAGCGCTTCGGGCTGGACGCTGCAAGCGCCGCCATCAGTGCCAGCCAGACGACGTCGGCGGGTCGCAGGAGGGGGATCCAGGGCGGGCGGGTCACGCTGCCATCTTACCCGGGATTGTGTCAGAATGGAGGACTACCGCGTTTGCCAATGAATCACCCAACACCCCCTCTGCCTGGCCTTGAGGACCAACCCGCGTCGCTCGAGACCTCAACGTTTGGAGAAATCCTGTCTCAGTTCGAGGAGTCGCACCGCCGGGAGGGCGGGCGCTCTGAGGCTCGCCAAGGCCGCGTAGTCGCCGTGAACGCGGATTCCGTGTTCGTCGACATCGGCCTGAAGATGGAAGGCGTGCTCCCCGCGGGTGACTTTGTGGATGCCGCCGGCAACGCCGGTATCCAACCCGGCGACACGGTCATCGTCACCATTAAGGGCCGCGATGGCGGCGGGTACTACGAGCTGTCGAAGGTGCGTGTCGAAAGACCAAAAGACTGGTCATCGCTCGAGCGCGCGTTCGCCGAGAAGAAGACGATCGGCGGCGTCGTCACGGGTGTGGTCAAGGGCGGGTTGACGGTGGATGTGGGTGTGCGAGCGTTTCTTCCCGCCTCGAAGAGCGGGATCCGGGACCAGGCGGACATGGAGAAGTTCGTCGGCCAGGAAGTGCAGTGCCGAATCATCAAGCTCGATGTCGGCGATGAAGACGTCGTGGTGGACCGGCGCGTAGTACTGGAAGAGGAAGAGACCCGCGCGCGGCAGAAGGTGTTCGACGACCTTCAGGAAGGCGTCGAAGTCGAGGGAGCCGTTCGCAGCCTGACGCAGTTCGGAGCGTTCGTGGACCTCGGCGGCATCGATGGGTTGCTGCACGTCACCGACATGTCATGGGGCCGGGTGAACAAGCCCTCCGACCTGCTGACCGAAGGCGAGCAGATCCGGGTAAAGATCCTGAAGATCGACCGCGAAAACCGGCGCATCTCGCTAGGCGTAAAACAACTCAGTCCCG
>JAEHDI010000110.1 GCA_016880505.1 Bryobacterales bacterium
AAGTTCGGAGTTCACCAAGCGACGAATTGTATGGCACGCCGGCGGGCGGCGTCAATTACACTGCACCGCCGTCGGGGTTAGACGCCGCGCCTACCCCCAATACAACAGCAGCCGTGAGAGCCTCCGCGCCAGACGGCGGACGGGTTGGTCCTCGACTTCTGGCTCAGAAGCCGCGTGCTTGATCGCCAGTCCGAGCCATACAACAGCGATGACTAGCCAGATGACGGCGGGTACGGGATTGCTTCGGAAGATCCAGTATGCCGCCACAGCCAGCGATAGCAGGGCCGTGATGAAGCTAATCCGGGCGGTTCGCATCGCTTCTCCTCCACCCAGATCATACACCCGGGCCCTTGCCCACGGGCTAGAATCGCAGCTTCACGCCTGCGTTCACCTGCCGGAACATACCGGGCTGGATGCCAAGGGGCGCCCGCGACGAGATATAGACTGCATCCGCCAGGTTCTTCACCGTGAAGAACGGATTCACCACGAACCGCTCACGCTGGAACTCATGGCCCGCGCAAAGGTTCCATACCCAGTACGCCGGAAGCAGCCCAACGGTGCCGTCGGCAGACCCTTTTACCGTCTCCAGATTGTCGCCGAACTGATCCCCCACCCGCGTGCCGTCGACGTGCACAGAGAAGCCCCTCCGGTGACGGTAGCCGAGTCGGACCCCGAAGCTGTGCTCCGGAGCATAGGGTAGCCGGTTGCCGTTGTAGATACCGGAGGTAAAGCTGGCATCCGTCAGCCAGGTGTGCCTCACCTCTGTCCATAGGCCGAGCCGCGAATCGATCAGCCTCGACCAGTCCGCCGCCAGGCTGAACTCGGCGCCGCGGTGCAGCGTCTCACCGCCGTTGATGAGGGTCGTCGTTGCCCCGCCCGATTGTGCTGCCGGGATGATCTGGTTTTCGAAGTCCAGCGTGAAGTACGTTGCCTCGGCCCGCAGGCCACGCGGGAGCTTCAGCCGGACGCCGGCTTCGTAGTTCCAGCTCAGCTCGGCGTCGAGCTGAAGCGACACGCCCGCGCTGGTGATGGCGTCCTTCACTCTCGGCGGCGCGAACCCCCGGTGCGCCCCGGCGAACAGCGTCAGCGGCGACGAGACCTGGTACGCCACGCCGATCCCCGGAATCGCTTTGAAAACCGAGTCGCCGCCGCGGATGTTCACGTCCGTCGGCGTCCCGCCAACCGGCTGCCGATGAATGTTCCGTACGTAGTCGTAGTTCTCGAGGCGAATACCCGGCGTGACGGTCAGCCGGTTCGTCACGAGAATCCGGTCCTGGATGAACCCCGACCACGCATTCCCGTTGCGCGTTTCGTCGGTACGAATCACGCCCGACAACGCCATGAAATTCGCGCCGTCGATCCGCCGGTCCCGGTGCTCCTCATAGACGTACCGTACTCCCGTCTCCAGCTTGTGGCGAAACCCGAAAGCCTCGTGCTCCATGCTTAGACGGCTCTCCGCTCCCGCCACATCGAACTCCCGGTTGTTGTTCCCTGTACTGTTTCGCAACCAGACTGCATCACCCGGCACGGCCGGGTCGCCCACCAGCCGCAGGTAGATGACACCCGCTCTTGGCGTTCGATCGAAGTCTTCCCGCCGCCAGTTCCGGCCGGTTGTATATCCGAAAAAGCTGTTGGAGAGCAGTGCCCGCGGGCTCAGGACAACCTGGTGTATGACGGAACCGCTGTAGCGGCGCACCTTCAACAGATCGTCCGGCACTGCGTTGAAGCCGGGATTCTGACGGAACTGGGATGCCGTGAGACCCAGATACGTCGAATTCGAGCGTTCGTCATAGACTCCAAACTTCAAGCCAATCCTCTGCCGCGTTGAAACATCTACATTCACTTTCGCCGTCAAGTCATTGATATCGAAATACAAATCTCTCCACCCATCACCCTGCTTTCGCAGCAGGCTGACATACCAGCCAGCGTTTTCATGCGTGCCACCGTACGACAGCCGACCGGTGAAGAAGCCATATTGTCCCCCTTGGAGTTCCAGTTCTCCCTGGGGTCGGAGCGGCGGGTCGGGAGTGATGAAATTCAGTACGCCGCCGATCGTCTGAGGACCGTACAGGATCGAACCGCTGCCCTTCAACAACTCCACGCGGCTCATCCGATCGATCGGCGGGCTGTAGTACATCTCGGGCTCGCCGTATGGCGCCAGCGCGAGAGGAAGCCCGTCTTCGAGCACAAGAAGAGAGCGGCTCCGGTCCGGGTTCAGACCCCGGATGCCGATGTTCAGACGCATGCCTACCGGCCCGGAATCCTCGCGAATATTCACCCCAGGTACCTGGCGCAGCACTTCGTTCGCGTCTGCAGGCACACTCTCGGCCAGCTCCTCGCGGCTCACCAGAAACGCCGAGCCGGGGATCTCGCGCAACGCGGTTTCAGGGGCCTCCCCAATGACATCCAGTTGCAGATGGTTCGCGCGGACAGTCTCGAACCGGAGGGTGAGCGCCGCCTCCTCGCCGGGTCCTACGGACACTGCGCCACTGCTCACGGGGTCAAATGCCTCTCCGGTAGCGGTCACCGTATACCGTCCCGGGGAAAGACCGCCAACGAGCCACGTCCCGTCGGATTCGGTAGTCGTAACCTTCTGTATTGGGTTGACTTCCACCCTGACGCCAGCCACCGAACGGCCGCTTGGGTCAAGGATCTTGCCGCGAATTGCCCCTGCTGTCTGCTGGGCCCCCGCGGGGGAAAGGACCAGGCACGAAACCAGTGCCAGGACACACGTCCGAAAAGTGCAAGTGAGTTGCATAAGTGAAATAAGGAGTATACAGTCTTTTGCAACTCGCTGTCAACAGGATTTGGGCGGCGAACTGGCCTTCGGATCGTGAACGGATGAACTCCTTAGTCCCTGCAGCGGCTCACCGCCCGCTTCCAACCCGCGAACAGCTCCTGCCGGCGCTCCTCGATCATCGACGGCTCGAAGACGCGCTCGACGCGCCAGAACGACTCCAGTTCCCCGACGCTCTTCCAGAATCCCGTCGCGAGCCCGGCGAGATACGCCGCGCCCAGGGCCGTCGTTTCAATGTCCCATGGCCGCACCACGGGACTCCCGAGGATGTCCGCCTGGAACTGGAGCAGGAAGTTGTTGGCCGTAGCGCCCCCATCCACGCGCAGTTCCGCCAGCCGTTCCCCCGTATCGGCCTCCATTGCTTCCACGAGTTCCCGGGTCTGGTAGGCGATGCTCTCGAGCGTGGCGCGGACGAGGTGCGCCCGCCCGGTGGACCGCGTGATGCCGGTCAGCAGCCCGCGTGCCGACGAGTCCCAGTGCGGCGCCCCGAGTCCGACGAAAGCCGGGACGAAATACACGCCGCCCGTGTCGGCGACGGAAGCCGCCACCTCCTCGGACTCGGCCGCCGTCGCGATCAGCTTCAGTTCATCCCGCAGCCACTGGACAGCGGCCCCGGCGATGAAGATGCTGCCCTCGCTGGCGAATTGGGCCCGGTTGTCGACCGAAGCGGCTCGCGTGCCGAGCAGCCGGTTCTGCGATACCGGAACGTGATCGCCGGTGTGCAACAGAGCGAAACAACCGGTGCCGTACGTGTTCTTTGAGAGCCCGTGGCGAAAGCAGGCTTGCCCGACCAAGGCCGCCTGCTGGTCCCCCGCGATCCCCGCGATCGGGATCTCCGCGCCGAGGTGTTCCGCGGCTGCGACGCCCGCCACTCCGCTCGACGGCACGATCCGCGGCAGCATGGCGCGCGGGATGTCGAAGATGCCGAGCAGCTCGTCGTCCCAGTCGCCCGAGGCGAGATCCATCAGCATCGTCCGCGAGGCGTTGGTGAAGTCGGTCGCGTGCACAGACCCGTTCGTCAGCCGCCAGAGCAGCCAGGTGTCGACGTTGCCGAACAGGAGTTCACCGTTTCGCGCCTTCCGGCGTGCGTCCGGCACGTGTTCGAGGATCCACCGGATCTTGCTGGCCGAGAAATAGGCGTCCACCACCAGCCCGGTCTTCCGGGTGACGATGGCGCCGGCCGGTCCCGCGGCGAGTTCTGTGCAGAAACCGGCCGTACGCCGGCACTGCCAGACGATCGCCGGAGCCACAGCCTTCCCTGCCCCGTGCTCCCACACCAGTGTTGTCTCCCGTTGAGTGGTGATGCCGAGGGCGGCCACGTCGGCCGGCTTCACCGCGCCGCGCTCGAGCGTCCGCTGTGCGGCCGATAGCTGCGCCCGCCAGATCTCTTCCGGGTCCTGCTCTACCCAGCCGGATTCGGGATAGAAACAGGTAATCGGTTCGGATTCCATCCCGATGCGGCGGCCCTGTTCGTCGTAGAGCGCCGCGCGGGCGGTCGTGGTGCCCTCGTCGAGGGAGAGGATAAATTGCACCTTGGAATTATATGACGCCTCCGCGCCGACGTTACAATAACCCTATGTTCTTTCGACGCGAGCGGCCGAGGCAGATGACGTTCAGCGAACGGCTTGACGCCCTCCGCAAGGCGGGCTTCGCCGTCGAGTCACAAGACGCCGGTACGGTGAGGGTTTCCCGTGATCGCTGTGCGGCCATGATCGCGGATGTTCCCGGGGCGCCTCCCCGCATCCGAAAGGTGGGAGTTGTTCTCGGCGGCGACATCGCCTTCCTGATCGACGGCGGCTTTCAGAAGTTCTTCCGCACTGCGGCCGGCAAGCGCGTTCCGGCCCTGGCCGAAGACCTCCAGGCGCTTCATGCGTTCGAGGAGGACCTGCGCGATGCCCTCGGCCTGGTCAGCCTGTACAACGAGGCCCTCGGCACCACTTGCGACTACCACCTCTACGACCGGCTCGAAGGCCGGGAGTAACTCATCGCCCTCCCAGCTTCCTGAAGAGTTCGAGGCTCCGTGAAGCCTCATTTGATTTTCCCTGCTTCTTCAGCACGGCCGCGCGCACCTGAAAAATCCGGGGAAACGACAGGCAGGCGAACGTCGATTCGCCGCCCGGTCCGGGAATCCCGAATGTTTCCACCAGCGGTGCGGCTTCCTTGAAGCGCCCGGTCTCGGCCAGCGCCCAGGCCAGCAGAATGGAAACCTGTTCGGGGGCGATCGGGCTTGCCGTTCGATTCAGATCCCGCAGTACACCGGCTGCGGCGTCGAAGTGCCGGCCGAACAGCAACGCATATGCCAGGGCATAGCGGCCCGCCGCGTCTCCGGCAGGGCCTGAAAACTGCCCGGCGGCACGCTTCCGCCAGTCCGCGGCCGGCGCCGGAGGTCCAGCCAGGAAGCCGCAGATGCCGGCCAGCATCCGGGGAACCGGCTGCCGCGCATTGGAGTTCGCCCGGGCGGCGTACTCGCGGGCGCGCGTCACGTCCCCGGCGGCGAGACGCCACACCGAAAGCTGGGAATAAGCCCGCGAGGCGGCATCCGAATTCGCTGTCTTCCCGGCAAGCTGCGATGCCTGATCCTCGGCCTCGCGGATACGTCCGCTGAGGTAACTCCATTGCGCCTGCTGGAAATCCACCTGAGGATCGCCCGCCGCACGGCGGGTGTCCGCGAATCGCCGGAAGTTCTCCGTGGCGCCCGCTGCGTCCCCCGTCATCAGCCGCGCCCGCGCCGCTTTGTAGCCCGCCGCGCCGCCGCCGAACGAGGCGTTCTTCTCGTGAGCCTGCAGGTAGAACCGCTCGGCTTCGGCGAAATGGCCCAGGTAGTAATGCACGTCACCCAGCGAATCCAGAGGATTCGCGTCCCCGGGCGCGCGCTTCTCGTATTCCCGGAGCGCCTTCACCGCGCCATCCAGGTTGCCTGCAAACGCCTCCGTGTACCCCAGTTCGTTCCACAGCAGAGGCTGCTCCGGATCGCGTCTCATCGCTTCGCGGAAGGCGGCAGCCGCTTCGGCGTACCGTTTCTCAGAGGCCAGTGCTTGACCCCAGGCGGCAGACGCAGCCCCGAACGCAGGATCGGCCTTTACCGCGCGCTCGAACGCACAGGCCGCCGACGCCGCATCGCCCGCCGCGCGCCCTTCCATAAGTGCTCGCAACGCTGCCTCGTTGGACGTGCCGTAAGGCTCGGCTTTCGGGTCGATTTCTCGTGCGATGGTGTTTGCCGCGGCCAACATGGACGGTCGCGCCGCCGTGAGTGTCCTCGACGTCTTCACGGAGGCGACTTCTTCCACCGATCCTTTCACCACCAGACGCCCCTTCCGGCGGTAGAAGTAACCATGCAGAATGTGCGTCGCCCCCGTCGCCGCTGCGTCCGCCCGCGTCGCCACGCGCTCGGGCCGGACGCCGCCGCTGCGCCGCAATTGCCCGGCCAGAACCTCGGGGAAAGCCGTGGCCATCCAGTCGTCCGACGTGTCACCGCCGAGGTTCTCGAAGGCAGGGATGGCGAGCCGTTGAACGGGTGCGGGCCTCCGGTTGCACGACGAGGCCCCAACCGAGATTAGTATGGCGGTGAGAAGCGCGAACCGGAATGGAGTGGCCGCTCCTGTCCTCTCAGAGGACACGAAAGTCCTTGGTCATCAACTCCTGGAATTCGGGGAGCGCCTGGAGGGCCGCAAACTCCGGTTCTTCGATGAACTTCTTGCGGTCCTTGAAGCCCTCTTCAAGCGACTTGCGGATGTACTCCAGTGCACGCTCATTCATTCCCGCCTGAGCGTACGTCTTGGCCAGGAAGTAGTGGAATGTCGCGCGCTCGGCGACCGTCCGCTCCTGGAGCAGAACGCCGTGGGTGCTGCGATGCTCGAACACTTCCGGGTCGATGGCCAGGGCCTGCTGGTAAGCCTTGAATGCGTCCTTGTACTTTTTCCGCGCGAAGTACGCCGTGCCCAGATTGCTGTAAATGGAGGCCGAATTCGGGTTCAATTTCAGCGCGCGGTTGTACTCCTTGATCGCCCGGCGGTAACTTCGCTGCGCGTAGAACACCGCTCCAAGGTTGTTTCGGGCTTCCGGGTACTTCGGGTTTAGCTTGAGCGACTTTTCGTAGCAGCGTTTGGCCGTTCCGAGCTGCATCATCTGGTGGTACGCGATGCCGATCTTGTTCCAGAGAACAGGCGTCCGAACAGGTTCCTGCTCATAGGCCTCAATAGCCTCCCGGTACATTTTGCGGGCCATGAACACGTCGGCGCGTTTTTCCGGCGTCAACGGGGTATCGGGTTTCGCGGCGGGAGGAGAACTTGGAGGCTCAAGCGCGGTGGTCTGTTCCTGGGCAACAGGCGCTGTCTGGCACACCGCCGGAAGCGCAGCCGCCATTACCAGGACCATGAACAACAAATTTGCGGTCGTCACGGCCCACCTCCTCGCTTTATTTAAACACATCCAGGAATCGGCGGAACAGACTCTTTTTTCCTTCTTTTGGCTTGGATTGTTCCTGCGGCTTCGCCGCGGACGCAGACTGGCCGGCCTGGGCCGATTGGCGTTGTTGGACCCTGGCCTGAACGACTGGGCCGGCCTTACCCTCCGCCGAGGGCGTCTCCCACCCCGAGATCTGCGTCGCGGTGAGCACCCCGCCGCCATGCAGCCGGCACGTTTCTACCGGCTGGGTACCCGCCAGGAACGCCTGCAACTGCGGCTTCGGGCAGGCTGAGGTCGCCAGGCCGCCGGTCAGTGGATCGATCTCGACCATCACGATGCCGTCGGGCGGTTCGAAGGACCGGGCATTGCGATACTCGCGATGCTGATGCGCGCGCTTCATGAACTCCGTCCAGATTGGCAGCGCCGAGCGCGCGCCTTCGAGACCGAGCTCCTGGTTGTCGTCGAAGCCAACCCACACCACGCAGATGAGTTTCGAAGTGAAGCCAGCGAACCAGCCGTCGCGCGAGGTGCCCGTCTTGCCGGCCGCGGGGAGCGTGAAGCCGCGGCCGCGTACGCCCGCCGCGGTGCCGCTTCGCATAACCTCTTGGAGCAGGTCCACCATCTCGTAGGCCACCCGCGGATCGAGCACGGCCTCGGTCTGCGGCGTGTAGTTGTGCATGATCCGGCCCTTGTCGTCACGGATCAGCCTGATCCAGTATGGCTTCACATGCACGCCCTGGTTTGCGAACACCGTGTAAGCTCCGGCGACCTCGATCGGCGTGACCTCATAGGCCCCGAGGGCTACCGCCGGCGTCGGCTGGATGCGCAGGTTCATGCCGGCCCGCCGCGCGACGTCGACCACCGAGTCATACCCGGCCATCTCGGCTACCTTCACCGTCGGCACGTTCATCGACTTCGAGATCGCTTGCCGAACCGTGACCGTGCCCCGGTACTCCTCCTTGAAATTGCCTGGCGTGTACGGTTTGTCGTCGAACCAGAACGTGGTCGGCTCGTCAACCACCGTGGTCAGGGGGCTAAAATCCGGTAGTCTGCCCTGGAGGGCGGCCTCGAGCGCCGCCGCGTACACGAAAGGCTTGAAGGCGGAACCGGGCTGGCGCTTGGCGAGCGCCCGGTCCAACTGGCTGACTCCGTAATTCCTGCCGCCGATCAGCGCCCTGATCTCGCCGGTCAGCGGATCAAGGGCCACAAGCGCCACTTGGGCCTCCGGCAAATTCGGGTTTCTCTTACGCCGCCGCTGAAGCTGCTGGTCAACCTCCTGCAAACCGATCCGCACCGCCTCGTTAGCGTCGCGCTGAAGGTTGAGGTCAAGGGTCGTATAGATCCGGTAGGAGCTGGTCTGGAAGTCGTGGTCCTGGAAACGTTCCTGCAATTCGTCGTTCACCAGATCCACGAAATATGGTGCGTCGGACGATCCACCGCCGCCCCGGACCACCGTGAGCGGGGATGAAGCTGCTGCCGCGTAATCCTGGTCGCTGATGTAGCCGTTCTCCCGCATGAGCGCCAGAACCACGTTACGGCGGCCCCGCGCGCGGTCCGGCCAGCGAATCGGGTTGGTGAAGCTCGGGCGCTGGATGAGCCCCGCAAGGGTGGCCCCCTCGGCCACCGTCAGATCACGGATGTCCTTGGCAAAATATGCCTGCGCCGCTTCCCCGAAGCCGCGAATGGCGAAGCTGCCCTTCCGGCCGAGGTCGACCTGGTTGGCGTAGTACTCGAAGATCTGTTCCTTGGTGAGTTTTTGTTCGAGGTGCAGGGTAATCAGCACCTCGGCCGCCTTGCGGCGCCACGTCTTTCGCTGGTCGAGCCACAGGCTGCGCGCGAGTTGCATGCTCAGCGTCGAGGCGCCCTGTTCCTTCCGGCCCTCCCTGAGATCAACGTAGGCCGCCTTGATGATCCGCAGCGGGTCGAAGCCGGAATGCTGGAAGAACCGCTTGTCCTCGGCCGAAACCACCGCGTTCACAAGTTCCTTGGGGATGTCTTGAAAGGCGACCAGGCGGCGCTTTTCGCGGTTCTTGTCGAACAGGTTCGTGATCAGTTCGGGCTCCAGCATGTACTGCGTCCGCTGAGTGTTGTCCCGGAGCGAGATGATCTGTGAGACGCGGCTGCCCGAGAATCGAATCACACCGGCTTCCTGGTCGAAGTATGAGTCCGGGCCGGGAAAGACCTCGACGGCATCCGGGCGGAGGTGATACCAGCCAAGCGGGTTCGTACGGCTCTCGGAATAGCCGCTACGGCGGAGCAGGTTGACTACCTCGTCGGCCGTGAGCGAATCGCCAGCCGAAACGACGGGCGGTCCGGCGAAGATCATCGAGGTGTTTTGGAAAGGCCCGATATTGAGCTTCCGGTCAATGAGGCGGGAGTACCGAAGGTAATAAAACGTGAACGTCCCCAACGAGAGCGTCCCGAGCAAGACCGTGAGCGTCAGAAGGATCTTGCCGGCGGGGTGCATCAGGAAGCGGACCAGGAGGGCCTTGCGGGGAATCTGAAATCGTATGCCCAAAAGTGTTCGCCTCGACTGATATTTTCTCAGAACGCGCGGTGGATTTCAGACTAACGGGCGCGCGGTTCCCGCCGCGGCGGCGAGCTAACCGCCGTCGGCAGTCGGCCGGAAGTGCAAGTCGACCGTGTAAAGCGGAAGATCCACCGGCACGATGTAAAGGACCTCGATGCGAATCTTGCCGGGCGTGCGGCGGACTCGGACCTGATCCGTCCGGACCGGCAGGCCGAGCCGAGCCGCCTCGTTGACCACCTGAACACGGAGAAGATCGTCAGGCGCTTCGATGGTGGACCTGCTTTGGGTGGTCTCTTCGAGGAATTGCTGCAAGCGAAAGTTGTTGACGTACACCGGCACGAGCCGCGCGGCGAAGAACCCGAGCGCCGCCAGCACCGCCACCCCGCCCGCCGTCCGCCAGTGCCGCGCTTCGATGGCCACCTTCCAACGATCTCCCAGAGCGAGTATAGCGCCGCGGACCGTCACCTGAAGTTTTCCACCAGCATCAGGTCGGAGCCGGATTGGTCGAATTGGGTGTACAGGAGATACCGCTCGTCGGGGGAGACGGAGAAACAGCAAGGCGCTGGCTGTGGCGTCATCGCGATGGTCGTGGTCTTGCCGGTCGAGAAGCTGTGAAAGTCGATCGGACTGCGACCGTCAGACAGCGGGGGCCGGGAGAAGTAGATGCCACTGGCCGCTATGGCGATTGATGCTCCCATAATGGACTCCGCGATTTGCTGTTCTTCTCTTGAGTCGAGCGGAAGCCTTAACAAGCTGCTTTCGTCAGGGTTCGGCGCAAAGTAAAGGTATTTGGCGTCGGGGGATTCGAGGCCCCACCATCCACCGTTCTTGGTGAGCTGCATGGGCTCTCCGCCCGCGGCCGGCATCTTCCAGATCTCGAAGCGATCAGTCCGCGACGAGGCAAAGTAGATCCAGCGGCCGTCCCTGGAGAAGCTCGCCACTGCGTCATCGGCCGGATGGCTCGTCAACCGCCGCGGTCTGCCGCCGCCAGCATCCACAACGTAAACCTCGAATTGTCCTTCTGCGTTGGAATCGAAAACGATCTGCTGTCCGTCTGGAGACCAGTGGGGCGCGCCCGTCACGCGTGCCCGCATGGAAGTCAACTGCGTGGCCTCGGAACCGTCGGCTTTGCAGATCCAGGCCTCGTGGTACCCTGAACGGCTGGAAATAAAAACGATTCGGTTGCCGTCCGGTGAGTACTGCGGAGCCAGATCGAACCGAGTGGAGGAAATCAGGCGCATAGGTTTGCCGGCTTTGCCACCCGCGCCCTGCAATTCGAGCCTCCAGATGTTCAAGTCCGTCAAGGACCGTCGGTATGCCAGGCGATTCCCCCGCCGGGAGACGGCAAGTTCTCCGACCTGGTCCCCGGCAAACTCGACCCTCCGGGGCGTGCGCGGCCCGGACACTGGGATTCGCCACATCTCGCTGGCGCCTCCGCTAACTACGGTATAGACGATCTCGCGCCCATCCGGAGTCCATGCGGGGCTGACGGTTTCCCCGCCCTGGAACGTGATCTGTTTCGGCTCTGA
>JAEHDI010000906.1 GCA_016880505.1 Bryobacterales bacterium
CCGGCGCTCCACCGGGAAAGATCGTGGTGTTCTCCAGCGCCAAGCCCGGCTCCGGCGCATCCGTGCTGGCCTGCCAGACGGCTCTGGCCCTACGCGAGGTGACGGGCGGGCGGGTGCTGCTTGCGGATCTCGACCTGACGGGCGGCACCGTCGGCTTCTACCTGAAGGCGAAGTGCGCACACTCGCTGATCGACGCGGTGGAGCGATGCGAACACCTTGAACCGGTGGCATGGGCCGCGCTGACCACCACCTGCGACGGTCTCGACGTGCTGCCGGCCCCGGCTGTTCCGCGTGAAGCGAACCTGGACAACGACCGCCTTAGGGCGGTGCTCGATCAGTCCCGCCACCTCTACGACTGGGTGCTGCTCGACCTGCCGGCAATCTTCCACCCGGTGAGCCTGACCGCTCTGGTCGAATGCGACAGCGCGTTTCTCGTCTCGACCGCGGAACTGCCCAGCCTGCATCTTGCCCGGAAGGCCGTGACCCTGCTCGCACAGTTGGGAATCGGCAAGGAACGGCTGAACGTTCTGGTGAACCAGGCAGACCGGGGAGACGGCATGAGCGGATCGGACCTGGAAAAGATCTTTGGCTGCGCCGTCCATTCGTCCTTTCCTAGCGATTATTCCTCGCTTCACAAGGTGGTGACTCTCGGGGAAGCGCTGGCTCCGGATTCGAATCTCGGGAAGGCGGTGGGAGAGTTCGCCGGCCGATTGGCGGGCCTCGCGCGGAGCGAGAAGCGGCGGGCAGGCATCGTGTTCAATTCAGACCCGGCCTTCGCCGGAACGTAAGTCGGAGCGACGGGAAACAGTATGTTGACACACGCGGACACAAAAGCTTCGGCGGAGGTTACCTGGGAGCAGCGACTGCTTCGGAACGCCGCCCGCCCCAAATCCGCCCTGAAGCCTGAATGTCAGGAACTGAAATTCACCCTCCACCGAAAACTGCTCGAGAAGATCAATCTCGAGGCGCTGGCAACCATCGAGAACCAGCGTGTGCGCGGCGAGGTCCGGCAGGCGCTCATCACGCTGATGGAGGGCGAGCCCACGCTGTTGAGCTCGCTGGAGAAGCAACAGATCGTCGAGGAAGTGCTCGACGAGGTCTTCGGACTTGGTCCGCTTGAGGCGCTACTTCAGGACACGACCATCTCCGACATCCTCGTGAACACCCACCGGGCGGTCTTCGTCGAGCGGCGCGGTCTTCTCGAGCCGACCAACGTCAGTTTTCGAGACGACAACCATCTGCTGCACATCATCGACAAGATCGTCTCGCAGGTAGGTCGCAGGATTGACGAATCGACCCCGATGGTGGATGCGCGGCTCAGCGACGGCTCGCGCGTGAACGCGATCATCCCGCCGCTCGCTGTAGACGGGCCGCTGCTGTCGATTCGCCGTTTCTCGGTCGACAAGCTGATGCCGCGCGACTTGGTGGAGCGCAAGGCGATGACGCCGGGCATGATGGATCTCCTTGAAGCGGCCGTAAAGGCCCGGTTGAACATCATCATCGCCGGGGGGACCGGTGCCGGAAAAACCACTCTATTGAACGCGCTGTCGGCCTTCATCGCCCCCCGAGAGCGGATCGTGACCATCGAAGACGCGGCCGAACTTCAATTGAAACAGCCGCATGTCTGCCGGTTGGAAACCCGGCCAGCGAACCTGGAGGGACAAGGAGCGGTCCGCCAGCGGGAGTTGCTGGTCAACAGTCTCCGCATGCGGCCGGACCGTGTCGTAGTCGGCGAGGTGCGCGGTGCGGAGGCCCTCGACATGCTCCAGGCGATGAACACGGGCCACGACGGATCGCTGACGACGGTCCACGCCAACAGCCCGCGCGACGCGATCTCGCGCCTCGAGGTGATGGTCTCGCTGGCAAACGCAAACATGCAGTTAAGCGCCATTCGCCAGCAGATCGCCAGCGCGGTGCATCTGTTCGTTCAGGCGGCCCGTCTGAGCGACGGCTCTCGCCGCGTAGTGAACGTCACCGAAGTGACCGGGATGGAGGGCGAGGTCATTACACTCCAGGACATCTTCGTCTTCGAGAAGCGCGGCCTGTCACCCGAGGGCAGGGTCATCGGCAGATTCGCCGCGACCGGCATCCGCCCGCGGTTTTACGAGAAGTTTCTTGCCGCCGGCATCCAACTTCGCCCGGACCTGTTCGACGAACAGTTGGAAATCTGAGGAGGCACGAGGTGGCGTTCTTCTGGATCCTGTTTGTCACCCTCTGGCTGCTGGCGGTTGCCTGCTGGTGGTTCGCCTCGCGGGTGCTGCGGAATTCCGATCGCAGCCGCATCCGCGGCCGTCTGCTCGGCACGCCAAGCTCCAGCACCGCCAAGAAGGAGGGTTCGCCGGCGCCGGTGCTGATTCCGGCCGAGGACAAGGATACAGGGAAGATCGTCCTGCGGCTGCTCGACCGCTTCCGATTGAACGTCCGCCTCCAGGAGCTGCTGGAGCAGGCCGGCCTCAAGTGGCACGTCGCCAGGCTGACCCACGCATGCCTGGCGCTGGCGCTTGCCGGATTCGCAATCGGCGGGTGGACGGCGCCTTCGGGTCACGCGGAGATTCCGGTCCTGCTCGCGTGCGCGGGTGGCGCGCTTCCGCTTCTGCTGGTGTCGCGGAAGCGAAGTAGACGGCTGCGCCGCTTTGAAGAACAGTTTCCGGACAGCCTGGAATTCGTAGCACGATCCATGCGTGCCGGGCATGCGTTCTCGGTGTCGCTCGAAATGTTGCACCGCGAGTTTCAGGATCCACTGGCCTCGGAGTTCCACCGCACGTTCGACGAACACAATCTTGGCCTGCCGCTCGACGCCGCACTCGAAAAACTGGCGCGGCGAGTGCCGCTGATGGACGTTCACTTCTTCGTGTCGGCGGTGCTGCTGCAAAAGCGGACGGGTGGCAACCTCGCCGAACTGCTCGACAAGCTGGCCTATGTCATTCGCGAGCGGTTTAAGCTTCGTGGCCGCATCCGGGCCGTCAGCGCGCACGGCCGGATGACGGGTGCGGCGCTGTCCACCATCCCGGTGGGAGTGGCGGGAATGATGTTCTTCGTCAACCGGGAGTACGTAACCTTCTTCGCCAACGACCCAACCGGCCAGTGGATGGCCGGGGGCGCGGTGGCGCTTCAGTTGATCGGCTACGGAATCATCAGAAAGATCGTGTCCATCGAGGTATGAGGCATGGGACCAGTCAGTAAAACAGGCGGACGGCGCCGTTGCCCGGCGGCGAGATGGTTTCGGAACGGATGTGAGAAATGGACCTGCTGCTGACCGGGATCCTGTTCGTGATTGTCACGGCCGCCGTCTCCGCGGCGGGTGTACGGCTCTGGGCCCGACCGAAGGCGGCGATGGAGCGTGTCACTGGAACGGTTGTCGACGTGGAACGCAGTGTTCCGGTTCATCCGAGCCTGGTCTTTCGGGATCTGATCCGCCGGTTGGGCACGCTGCTGCCGGCGTCCACCCGGGAGGCAGGACTTGCGCAACGGCGGATGATTCGAGCCGGCTTCCGTAACCCCGGCGCGGTCAAGATCCTGTATGGCGCTAAGATCTTTCTCGGAGCGGTCCTGCCGCTCGCTGCCGGCCTCGCTGTCGCCGGGTGGGATGGGCCATCGGATACCAAGATGATCGTCGTCGGTGGCGCGGCGGTGGCCGGATTCATGGCTCCCGGCTACTACGTGAAGCTGGCGGTAAAGCGAAGGCAGAAGCGTATCCGGCGCGGCTTGCCGGACGCGTTGGACCTGCTGGTGATCTGTGTCGAATCGGGGCTGGGGCTCGACCAGGCCGTCCTCCAGGCCGCCAAGGAACTCGAAATCTCCCATCCCGCCATCAGCGAGGAATTCGCGCTCGTCAACCTCGAACTGAAAGCCGGCAAGCGGCGCGCCGAAGCGCTGCGAAACCTGGCGGACCGGACGTCGGTGGACG
>JAEHDI010000907.1 GCA_016880505.1 Bryobacterales bacterium
GCTTCCCGTCACGGATCACCGTCTGGCCGGCGAAGCGTTTCAGGTTCCGCTCGCTTCTGAGCCGCTCGAGCGAACTCTCCAGCTTGTCCTCGAACACGTCCGCCATCGCGGTGAGTTCGACGTTGTCGGTAGCAGCCATCAGTTCGAAAACGGCGGACGTGCCGCGCCCGCCGCAGCCCACCAGGCCGACTTTCACTTTCTCCTTCCCGGCCCCTCGAACCAGGTGAGGCTTCACAATGGTAAAGGCTGCGGGAGCGCCGATGGCAGACGCCCTTAATAATGATCTTCGTGAGATGGCATCGGGCATAGTATTCCTTTCAAGCCGGCAGACCGGCTGCCGGCATCTCGAGTCCGCCCCCGATTCTGTCACAAATTTCACGACAACGGACTCGTCAGGCTGGTTTTCTTTGGGATCTCACGGAAGAGCGGTACTGCCGGCCGTTCCAGGCCAGTCGTCACTTCTTGCGGCGGCCGGGTGGTTGTATTTTGATCCGTCCCTGACGCAGCGCCACAACGCCAGTGGTGCCAGGCGCCTTCACTGTCGTGGCTGCGGCGAAGCGCGGCTCTCCGTCGGCCACCGTCAACCACGCCTCCAGCGTGTAGGCCTGTGGTCCCTGAGGAGGTGCAGGAGGAATCGGAACCTTGACCGACGCTTTCCAGCCGCCGAGGAAGTGGAGTTCGTGTTCGGTCGGATCGAAAACCTTGCCCGTCGACCATGTCCAGACGACGTTGCCGCCCGAATCGCGTAGCCGGACATCGTATTCCTGCGACGAGGGGAAACGTACTTTGAGACTGTTTCCGGTTCGCTGGTCCACGCGCAACGTGGCCTCCCAATAGCCGGGTTCCGGGCTTAGCGTCGCGGTGACGCTGAAACCGCCGGCATTACCCGCTGAAATGGAGAGGGCGCCGAGGCGGGCGTGGACGAGGTCGAACGTCCGGGGACCTGCGATGGTGTTCACCACCCTGCGCACCATTCCGATATTCTCGGCGAACTGTTCCAGCAAGTCGCCCGTGTCCGCGCACTCTGAAGTTCGGTACTGGATCTCGAGTACGCTCCATTGGCCGGCCGGGCCGTTGTGAACGCCTCGTTTCTCCTGTGCCTGTCCCTGCTCTGGGCATTCCCGCGCCCCGGCCTCGAACCATCCCCCGAAGCCGGTCTCGAAGGCGGTCAGCATGGCGTCGCTCCGTTGTTCCCCGTCCCAGTAAACGGCGTTGCCATACTCGTTGATCCGTACCCACACCGGCATCGGCGTGTATCCGCGGAGCATGTGATACACGTGATTGTTTGCGTACATCTGAACCACCCCGATTTCGACGGTGAAGTTTGAGCCGGTGACCGCGTCCTGATACGTCCAGTTGTTGCCGGGGGCGAGTGGTAGGAACTCTGCCGCGCTGAGACCCGCGGCCGACAGCACCATCAGGATCGCAACGCAAAATCCACGAGACACAACGGAGTTCATTTGAAGGATCTCCTTCTCGGCAGCCAGGTATTCAGGACCGGAAGAGCGCACCGTCATCGCTCGTGGAGGCGGCGTTGCGCCGCACATCCCCCATGAGGAAAATATAGCATCCCGCTGAGAAATGGGCACTAATCCTAAGTAGCCACTACATGCACCAACCAATCCGACGCCTTGAAGACGCAATCGGCAAAGATAGCGAGCTCGCCATTTTTGATCAAACGTACAACCGGTCGCGTTACTCTGCCGATCACAAAGAACGGCAGCTTATTTCCTGCTTCTTTACAATAAGATCCGTCATCCGTAGTCTTGCGCTTCGCGCCGCTGCCCCTACACTCAAATCAGGAAGGCGGTTTATGAATCGCCTCGACGTATTGGTGGCCACCGTACGTTTCATCTCAGTGGACTCTGACCGCGGCGCTCGTGAGGGCTTGCGGTGGCGGTCATCGCGCCGCCATCGACGCGCCAGGGTGGGATCGGTCCCCTTGTGAAGCCGACACTTCCTTGCCCGCCGGGCCGGGGTAGGACCCC
>JAEHDI010000111.1 GCA_016880505.1 Bryobacterales bacterium
GCGCGAACCTCTTCGGGCGGGGCGAACGGGCGGGTGAGGTCGTCGTCGAGCAGCGAAATACGCGCCCGCATCGTGCGGGCTTTGCCGCTTCGGGCCGAAAACAACATCTCGCCGATCGGACGTATGGCGGCGATCGGCTCCTTCGAGAACGGAAACGCCATCGAGACGGCGCCCAGCAGCCGTCCTTCCAGATACACGGGACTCCCGCTCATCCCCTGAAGCACGCCAGTCTTCTCGAGCGGCCCGCCGGCCAGGCGCGCGAGGATCAGGGACTGCTTCGGACCGACATTCTCCAGAACGCCGAGAATCTCAACCTGGAACTCCTCAACCCGGTTCCCCGAGAAAACGGTCTTTCCCGTTCCGCGCATCCCTGCGCGCACCTTCTCCAATGGGAAAAACTCGGTCTGCCCGAACAGCGCAGACGCCACCAAGAGCCCCGCGAGACACCGCGCTACCGCCACGCTCTCATTCTACCGCCGGCTCTCTACCCCCGTCCCCCTGCCGTAATCCTTTTCAGCGCCAGCCACTTCGCTTCATCCATCGCGTCGTCGGAGAAGAGGGACACGCCGGATGCTCCGGCCCGCAAGGAGATTTCCACCGTTTTTGTGAACTCGGCCTCGTCCATCCCGTTCACGAACAGCCCGCTGAACAGGGGCTTCTTTACCGCGGACACCCCTTCCCGCGTCTGCTCACCGACCCACTCCGGACCGGCTTCATAAAACGAGTGGTACAGCATCGGCAGGAATGCGTCCAGGCGCCACCGGCCCCAATCCTGCATGACGTGCGTTCGCGCCATGCTCGGCCCCGGAAACACCGCCGCCGTGATCATCTTTTTCTGCCCTTTCGCGGCCGGAACCAGATAGCGGTTCACCAGCTCCGTCACCATGTCCAGACGGAACTGGAACCACTTCTCCGTCAGCTTGGGGTCTTTGATCTCCAGCGGATCGGCTCCGTACTTCTCCTTGAACCGCTTTCGCTCGTAATCCGTGTAGCCGTAATCGTACTCAGGATAGACCCTGTCCTGGACGATGTTGTATTTCTTCCAGAGCCCTTTCGGGAGAATCGCGTCCGGGTGGCGGATGTAGTCCAGATGAACGCCCGCCAGTTCCCCGATGCCTGCCAGTTCCCTCACCTTGGCCTGCACGAACTCCCGAACCTCGGGGCGCCCCGGGTCCAGAAACCGGTAGTACGGCACATACGCGGGCTTGTCCACCGCCGACTCGCCTTTTGCGTTCACGTTGTACCAGTCCGGATGCTTCTTCATCACGTCGTCGATCATGCAGGGCATGCACCACATCCACGCATGCACTTCGAGGCCTTCCGCCCGCGCCAGCGGCAGCAGCATTCCTAGCCAGTCCGTTTTCACCGGCAGCCGCGTACTCGGAAAATACGCCTCGCGGCCGGCGTAGACCTCCGGCAGAATCGCCCGCACTCCGGACTCCCGCATCAGCGCGAAGCGGCGCTTCCAGTGATCCGCGGAACTCCTGGTGTTGGTGGGAATCCAAACCCAATTCTTGATCACCCCGGCGGAGAAAGCCGGTGAACCAGCGGCAAGGGTCGCCGCGCCGAGGCCCGCCGTCTTCAGGAACGTTCGTCTATCAGTGCGCATAGCGTCCATCCTACTCCCGGTGTTGGATCCTGAGGAAAGCCGCGGATACCGTAACTGTGCTTTACTGTATGGGGTTACGGATGGCTTCCACTCCTCGCACGATACCCCGGGACAGCGCATCATCGAGCCTGCGCGCATCAATCCCCTGGATCTCGATCGCCTGGTTCGGAGCTTTGCTCGCCGCCTGCTACGCGCCCGTCCTCACGCGGCTCGTCCGCAATTGGATCGACGATCCGGACATGGGTCACGCTTTCTTCGTCCCTGTGATCGCCGGTTACATCGCATGGCAGCGTCGGGACGAGATACTCGCCTGCCCGCTGCGCTCGAGCCCCTGGGGGCTGCTGGTGGTGGCATTCGGCGCTCTTCAACTCTACGTCGCCACCCTCGGCGCCGAGCTATTTCTGGCCCGGACAGCCTTCATCGTCTCGCTCGCCGGCGTCGTTCTCTACTTGGGCGGCTGGAGGTCGTTGCGCCTCCTTGCCTTTCCGCTGTTTCTGCTTTGCTTCATGGTGCCCATCCCGGCGATCCTCTATAACCAGGTCACCTTCCCGCTTCAGTTGATCGCCAGCCGCGTGGCCGAGGTTTCGTTGTCGCTGCTGGGTCTGCCCGTTCTGCGCGAAGGAAACGTGATTGAGCTGCCCAGCCAGACGCTGAACGTCGTCGAAGCGTGCAGCGGCATTCGCTCTCTCCTCTCGCTCTCGTTCCTATCGCTGGTCTACGCCTACTTCTTCGACAAAAAGATCTGGATGCGCGCGGCGCTCTTGCTCGCCACCATCCCCATCGCGATCGCCGCTAACGCGAGCCGCGTCACGCTTACCGGCATCCTGAGCGAATACCAGCCCGAACTTGCGGAAGGTTTCTTCCATTCCGCGGAGGGATGGGTGATTTTTATGGTCGCGCTGGTGATGCTGGTCGTAGTCCACCGGCTGATCGACTGGGGTTACCGGACTTTGCGTGGGAAGGGGTAGCGGAATGCCGGGATTTCTCAAGAGCAGGCCATCGCGGGTTCTCACGTTGGTGCTCGCGGTGCAGGCGATTCTCTTTTACACGCTTTCGCGCGGGGAGGCGGTTCCCCTGGCGCCCCCCCTGAGCGGATTCCCGTCCCAGGTTGGCGGATGGACGCTCGCGACCGAGGGCCTGATCGAAAAGGAGATCCGCGACGTCTTGCGCGCCGATGACATCCTGAATCGCGTCTACACGGATGCGGACGGGCGTCAATCTGCCAGCTTGTTCGTCGCGTACTTCAAGACGCAGCGCACCGGCCAGGCCCCGCACTCGCCGAAGAACTGCCTGCCCGGCTCGGGCTGGGTGCCTTCGGAGTCCGAGACGGCCGTAATCCCCGTAAGCGGCCGCGCGGAACCCATTAAGGTCAACCGCTACGTGGTCTCTCGCGGGAGTAACAGAAGCGTGGTGATGTACTGGTACCAGAGCCGCGACCAGGTAATCGCCAGTGAGTACGCTGCCAAGATCCGCCTCGTGCTCGATTCGATCCGCTACAACCGCTCCGACACAGCCCTCGTTCGCGTCGTCGTCCCAGTCGCTGGCGATAACGAAGCCGCCGCCACCGCGACCGCCACCCGCTTCGTCCAGACCGTCTTCGAACCCCTCAGCCGGCAGTTGCCGCGGTAGCATCGCGTCTCGGCACTCGGGCACTCGGTCTCCCTGTAGACTGGTTCGGGAGGTGATCCGGGTGACGCTGTCGACGTCGTTCCATTGGGTGGCCCGTGCCTCCGCCATCGGCTTGTGTGTCGCCGCCGTCTGGGGCCAGCCGGCCGCACGCGACACGGAGAAGAGCAGCGAGCCTGTCGTCATCGGCGAGAGGCTTTGGATTCAATCTGAAATCCTGAAGGAGCCGCGGCCGCTGCTCGTCGCGAAACCGGCCGGCTACGAATCGGAGACGGAACGTTACCCGGTCCTCTATCTTCTGGACGGCGACGCGCACTTCCACCACGTAACCGGAATCGTCAGCTTCCTGGCCGAGAGCGGGCGTATCCCCAAGCTGCTGGTGGTGGCCGTGCCCAACACGAATCGCACCCGGGACCTGACGCCTCCCTCGACAGCGGAAATCGACCTTCGATTTTCTCCTGGCGGCGGTGGAGCCGACGCCTTCCTGCGCTTCCTCGGCGACGAACTGGTGCCGTACGTGGAGAAGAACTACCGGACGCGGCC
>JAEHDI010000908.1 GCA_016880505.1 Bryobacterales bacterium
AGCGCACAGGTGAACATCATTCGACAAGCCGGCGAGATCGCGGTAGAGATCGACGGCAAGCCCTACACCGTCTTTTATCTTGCTCCCGGGGGCAACAAGCCGTACGTGTACCCCTTGCGGACGGCGAACGGCCTCGTCGTCACAAGGCACTTTCCGATGGAGGACTTTCCCGGGGAAATCAAGGACCATCCACATCACCGGGGGATGTTCTTCTCGCACGGGGATATCAATGGCTTCAACTTCTGGGCAACCGAACCCAACTCGAAGAGCCCAAAGAAGGCCAGCATGGCCCTGAAGAAGGTACCCGAGGCCAAGGGAGGAAAGAGATCCGGCACGATTAGGGCGGTGTTCGACGGACTCGATCCGGAGGGCAAGCCGATCATGACGGAGACACGAACACTCGTGTTTCACTCCGGGCCAAAGCTGCGGATCATCGATTACGAGATCCGGATCGATCCGCTCGAAATGTTGAAATTCGGAGACACGAAGGAAGGGACCTTTGGCATCCGTTTGGCGGCCTCCATGCAGGAGGACAAAAGCGGCAGAATGGTCAACGCCGAGGGACGGGAGACCGAGAAGAACGTTTGGGGCAAGCGATCGGCATGGGTGGATTATTGTGGGCCGGTTGACGGTCAGACTGTAGGCGTAGCGATCTTCGATCACCCGTCTAATCCGCGGCATCCGACGTACTGGCATTCGCGCGCCTATGGGCTCCACGCGGCCAACATCTTCGGCGTGCATGATTTTGAGAACGACAAGACTAAAGACGGAAGCCTGACCTTAAACAAAGGTCAGACGCTGACCTTCCGTTACCGCATTGTGATTCACCCGGGCGACACTAAGTCCGCTGACATCACCGGCCTGTACCGGGAGTATTCAACAGGGAAATAGCCTGCGTGAACAAGGGAAGGAGATTCTCATGCGAAGACATCCTTTTTGGCTTGGAGCGATCGGCGTTCTTCTTCTTGCGGGCGTCGCTTCAACGTTGGGCCGGTCCCAGCAGAAGAACGCGAGGGAATGGAACAAGGATCCGGAGTGGCAGGAGGTACGATACGGAGCCTGGGGCGGCCCCGGCGTGAATCCAGCACCTGGCCCGATGGATTCGATGTTGCTGAAGGATTACGCGCCGAAATCTTCTGTTGTAGCCCAGCGGACGTCCGTTCCTAAGGCCAAGTACCCCGCGATCGATGTCCACACGCATCTGCTGGCACGCACACCGGAAGAGGTAGCGGATTGGGTCAAAACCATGGACGAGGTAGGCATTGAGACATCGGTAGTCCTCACCGGCGCCACCGGCGAGAATTTCGATAAGCTGGTTGACCTGTACCTCAAGAAGTATCCGACCCGGTTCCAGCTTTACTGTGGCCTCCTGACCACCGACGTGGACAAATCGGATTATCCAGCGCGCGCTGCTGCGGAACTCGAACGGTGTTACCGGAAGGGTGCGCGCGGGGTCGGTGAATTGTCGGATAAGGGCTGGGGCTTCAGCCGAAACACGAATTTGCCCCGTGACAAGCGCCTCCACCCCGATGACCCGCGCCTGGACGCTTTTTGGAATAAGTGCGCCGAGCTGAAGCTTCCGATCAACATCCACGTGAGCGATCACCCGTCGTGCTGGCAGCCGCTCGACGTCTACCAGGAGCGCACGCCGGATTACCAGCACTTCAACCAGTACGGTAAGGATGTACCGTCGTACGAAGAACTGCTTGCGATCCGGAACCGGACTCTGGCGAGGCACCCGAAGACGATCTTCATTGCCTGTCATCTCGGCAATCAGGGTAACAATCTGGCAGCGCTCGGCAAGGTTCTCGACGCCTATTCGAATCTCTACCTGGACATCTCGGCCCGCGATTACGAAGTCGGCCGGACTCCGAGGGCGGCGGCAAAGTTCCTGCTGAAGTACCGGAATCGGATTCTGTTCGGCACCGATATGGGGCGCGAGAAGCGCATGTTCCGGGCATGGTGGCAGTTGTTCGAGACGGCCGATGAGTACATTCCCGGCCGTGTCTCGTGGCGGTATTACGGTCTCGAGCTTCCCCCGCCCGTGCTCGAAAGCTTATACCGAGGAACGGCGAAGAAGATTTTGAACTGGGTGAAACTCTGAGGAGATTCTTCTCAGAAGGTAAGGAGCATATTCCATGGATCGAAGACATTTCCTGATGAGTTCTGTGGCCGCGTCGGCGGCGATGCGGCCCAGTATGCTGGCGAGCCCGAATGACACGGTCCGGGTCGCGTGCGTCGGTTTTCACGGCCAGGGACAGGCACACATCTCCGGTTACCTGAAATTGCCAAATGTCGAAGTGGCCGCGTTGTGCGATGTGGACGAAACGGTCCTTGAGGACGGGATGAAGATGGTGGAGAAGGCCGGAAAGAAACGCCCGGCGGGCCACACCGATTTCCGAAAGCTGTTGGAAGACAAGTCGATCGACGCTGTGTCGCTCGCCACGCCGAACCACCAGCACACGCTGCAAACCATCTGGGCGTGCCAGGCCGGCAAGGATGTCTATGTCGAGAAGCCATGCTCGCACAATATGTTCGAGGCGAGGCAGATCGTCGCAGCATCGCGGAAATACAACCGGATCGTGCAGCATGGCACGGGCGCCTCTGCATCACTGCACGAGGCGGCGCAGAAAGTCCGCGAGGGGATTATCGGCGACGTCTACATGGCGCGGGGGCTCTGCTTCAAGGTCCGGGACACGATCGGCCGTACGCCGGAGGAACCCGTTCCGCCGGGAGTTCACTACGACTTGTGGCTCGGTCCGGCGCCGAAACGTCCCTTCACCAAGAACCGGTTCCATTACAACTTTCATTGGTTCTGGGATTACGGTAACGGGGACTTCGGCAATCAGGGGAGCCACCAGATGCATGCGGCGCGCTTTGTCCTCGGGGTGAAATACCCGACGAAGATCTCCGCGATTGGCGGCCACTTCCTGTTCGACGACGATCAGGAAACGCCCAACACGATGGTAGCCAGCTACGAGTTCAACGAGGGCGGAAAGAAGAAGATGCTGGTGTTCGAAGTGCGCCATTGGCTGACGAATAACGAGGCAGGCATCGGCGATCGCTCCGATGCGTTCGCAGGCTCGGCGGTGGGCGCGGCACAGACTGTGGGGAACCTTTATTACGGCTCGAAAGGCTACATGGTTTATGCCGGAGGCTTTCGCACATTCCTTGGCAAAGAACAGGCGCCCGGGCTCAAGTCCTCGCCGGGAAGAAGGGAGAGTGCCTTCGGGAATTTCGTGGACGCGATGCGGAGCCGTAAGCGGGAGGACCAGAGAGCGGAAATCGAGGAGGGCGCCATCTCGACAATGCTCGTTCACTTGGGTAACATTTCCTACCTTCTTGGCCGGACGCTCCATTTTGATTCGAAGACACTGACCTGTATCGGTGATGCCGAGGCCAATGCGATGTTCACGCGCAAGTACCGGCCACCATTCGTTGTACCGAAGCTCGTCTAGCCGTGGCAATGCGAAGCGGGTGATGAACAGGGAGAACCTCTGACCATGTTCCGGCATCGCTTGGCAGCCACAGCAATTCTCATGGCGCTTGGGTGTTGCGGAGTGACGGTTCCTCTGCGGGCGCAAAGACCTGTACCCGTCGAAATCAGGATACAGGCTGACCGCACGGTTCGAAGAATGCAAGGCGGCATAGGCGCGTCGTTTCACGCCATTGAGGAACCGAAGCCAGGACAGCGTCCCACCGGCGGCGTCTGGGCCGGCAGCGCCTGGGGAGCGAATCCGCCGGCCGAAGATGAGGCTGCGTGGAAGTCCCTGTTCCATTACGCTAACTGGCTTGGCCTGGACTGGTCTCGGGTGGAACTCGAGCAGCGAATGTATGAGCCTCGGCGGCGCCAGTTCGAATGGGACAACGCGGAGATGCGGATTCTGTACCGAATCCTAGACTGGGCGGAGAAACACGGTGTCGACGTGTTCCTCCAGCAGATGTGGTCCGACGTCGAATGGAATGCGTATCCGGAGATGCGCGGAACGATGGAGGGACGGCTGCGAAGCGCTCCCTTATCGATCGCCGATTTTGCCTATGGCTTTGGCAAACTGGTTCAACATTTGACAAAGGTGAAGGGTTACCGCTGTATTCGCTGGCTTTCTATCAATAACGAGCCTGGCTGGGATTGGTCGTGGTGGCAGGGGCCGGACGGCCAGCCCGTGCCCATCACACCGGCCTTCGCAGCGGTGCGAAAGGAGTTGGACCGGCAGGCGATCACGGTCCCCCTCTCCGGTCCTGACTGGACGGACCTGCCGGATCTGGAGCCGGAGAAGATTGATTTCGACGCCTACATCGGGGCCTACGACCTGCACTCCTACAACGCGTATTTCGACGGAATCCGATTCGGCTACCCGTTGTCCGTGGCTGAGAAACGGCTAGCGCGATGGGCACAGTGGGCGCACGACCGGGGTAAGCCGATGTTCCTTTCCGAATTGGGCACGATGGCCTTTGGTTTTGTGGGGAAGGAGCCGGGGCCCGGTGTGTATGAATCCGGATTGAAAGACGCCGCACTTGTGGTGCGCGGCATCCGCGCCGGCGTGGACGGGTTCAACCGGTGGAGTTTCATAAACCGCGGCGACTTGGACGGGCAATGGCAAATGGTGGACACCTGGGACATCGACGAGGGCAGGCTCAAGGATCGCTTCACGCCGCACCCGAACACGTACTATCTGTTCGGGTTGCTGAGCCGCTTCACCGCAAAGCGCTCCGACGTGCTTCCGGCCAGCGTCGAAGGCAAGTTCGACCCGGGAGCAAGGCAGCTTGTGGCGGCTGCATTGCGTAGCCCGACGGGGCACATCAGCGTGCTGGTGGTGAACGAGATGTACTGGGACGCGGACGCAAAGATCGCCGTCACCGGCCTTCCGGGGAAGACGTTGCTCTACCGTTACTCGATCACGGGCGCCGACCGGGATCGGACAGATGTCGTCGTGAAACCAGCCGCTAAGTTCGACTTAGACGCCAGCAGGAGCACTGTTACTGACCGAATCCCGCGGCTTAGCGTCACCGTGTACTCCACGTACGAGTTGGAACATGGGCAGCCGGGAGTAATGGCGGAAAACGACTCGAAGTAGTCCGCAACCGGAATCAGCTACCTGGGTGTACCACCCTACTGCGCCACCACCGTCTGCGTCTCGCCGCCTTCGCTGAATCGCACCGCCAGCCGGCCTTTGGCTTCGATGCCGCCCCCGGTTAGCGCGCCTTGCGCGCCGGCGCCCAACCACGCCGCCACCACCGAGTCCGCCACTTTGAACACTACCGCGTCGCCCGACTTCTCCACAGCGATCGCCGGCTCGGCTTCCGACGCCCGGTACGGCACCATCACCGCAACGAACTTGATCTCCCGCGCCGGCTTCCCCGTGCGCGCATTCAGATGCCACTGGTTCGCGTACCTCTCCCTGCGCGCCACGAGCGACGCGGTGCGCGCCGTGGCTTCATCCAGTTCCGGCGGCACAGGGAACCAATCCCGCTGCGAGAACCGGAACGGCTCCGTCGCGATCAGGCGAACCACCAGCCTCGCGTCTTCGTTCTGCACGCGAATGACACCGGTTTTGTCGTCGAGCTTCATCTGGTTCAGCGCGTGCAGAAGCCAGTCGAAGGTCGCCGGCGCGTCTGTTCGCAAATGATCGTGCACCACGAAAACCGGTCGCGTCTTCGAGGCGATAAAGGCCACTGTGCGCTCAAAGCTCTCCACCTTGGGCTCCATGGGTGGAATGGGTTCCTTCAACCACTCGTTCCACTGCTTCTTCACGCTCTCCCTCTGCGGAATGTTGTACGCCTTCGCCGCCTGGCCGCGCGCCATCGTCACC
>JAEHDI010000909.1 GCA_016880505.1 Bryobacterales bacterium
CGTACCAATGGTGCGGGAACAACCGGGTCTTGGGCGCGCGGCCGCTGACCAAATGCGCCAGCCGGACATGCCAGTGGCCGAAATTCGGGAACGCGACGATCAGCCGGCGGCCGACGCGCAGCATCTCGCGTAGGACCTTCAGCGGGCGCCGGGTTTCCTGGAGCGTCTGGCTGAGGATCACGTAATCGAAAGCGCCGTCGGGGTAATCGGCCAGTCCCTGGTCGATGTCGCCCTGGTAGACCGAGACGCCGCGGGCAATGGCTCGCTGCACGAGGCTGCTGTTGATCTCGATGCCTCGCGCGTCCACGCTCTTGTTTTCCACCAGCCAGTGGAGCAGCTCGCCGTCACCGCAGCCAAGATCGAGCACTTTCGTGTCGGGTTCGACCAGCTCGCTGATGATGGCGAAATCACTGCGGCCCAGGACCTCACGGACAAATGGCTTTCGCTTGGCCTGGACCAGCGTTGTCATCCGGCCTTCTCCTTGTGCGTGCTCGCCAGGAAGCCCCGGATGATCTCCGTCTGCTCGGCCACATCCACCAGAAAGGCGTCGTGGCCGTAGTTGGAGGGCAATTCGCAGTAGGCCACGTCGCGGTTGCGGCTGCGCAGCGCGTTGACGATTTCCTGTGACTGGTAGCTCGGATAGAGCCAGTCCGACGTAAAGCTGATAACGAGGAACCGGGCTTTGGTCGTCTCCATCACCGGACCGAGCGACGCCGTTCCGTTGGCGAGGTCGAAGTAGTCCATCGCCTTGGTGATGAAGAGATAGGAATTCGCGTCGAACCGGTCGACGAAGCGCGAGCCCCGGTAGCGGAGATAGCTTTCGACCTCGAAGTCGATCTCGAAGTCGAAGCCGTAGGCGTCCTTGTTCCGGAGGCGGCGGCCGAACTTCTCCCGCATCGACTCGTCGCTCATGTAGGTGATGTGGCCGACCATGCGGGCAACCGCCAGTCCGCGAGCCGGCGGTTTCTTGCCGTAGTAATCGCCCTGATTCCAGTCCGGATCGGACATGATGGCCTGGCGCCCGACCTCGTTGAAGGCGATCTGCTGGGCGCTATGGCGGGCCGTGCTGGCGATGGGAATTGCCGAGACCACCCTGTCGGGATAGGCGACCGTCCACTGGAGGGCCTGCATCCCGCCCATGGAGCCGCCGCTCACCGACAACAATCGCTCGATGCCAAGGTGGTCGACAAGCATTTTCTGGACCCGGACCATGTCGCTGATGGTGATCACCGGGAACGACATCGCGTACGGGCAGCCGGTTGCCGGGTTGATCGAGGACGGACCGGTGGTCCCCTGGCATCCTCCCAGCACGTTCGAGCAAATGACGAAATACTTGTCAGTGTCGAAGGCCGTGCCGGGGCCGACCATGCTGTCCCACCACCCGGGCTTGCCGGCGTCGTGACTGACACCGGCCGCATGGGCGTCACCGGTCAGCGCGTGGACGATCAGGATGGCATTCGACCTGGCGGCGTTCAACTGGCCGTAGGTTTCGTAGGCCACGTCGACGGGGGCGAGCGCCGCACCGCAGTCGAGGGACACCGAGTCGAAACGGACACGCTGCGTCTCCACAATCATGGACTGTTCCGGAGTGATTTTCATGATATCAAACGGGACCGATTGAACCGCGGCGCTTCCTGGCCGCGGCGAACGGAATGAACGGGACAGAGCGAAAGAATGGAACCGGAATTTGGGCTTCCCGGCCGCCGTTGATTTTACTAAGACTCTGAAAACGAATGGGATTGTAATCAGGCTGCGCGGTGAATCAGCCGCTCCGCCAGCCGCTCCGCAAGGTACCAGTGCTC
>JAEHDI010000910.1 GCA_016880505.1 Bryobacterales bacterium
GGACGTTCGCTAAGGAGATCTCCGAGGGCAGAGTGGAGCTCGTAACGCGCGGCGTCTGGGACCGCGATGACGTGTTGGAACTCTCAGCCGACACCGTCGTTCTGAAACGTGAGGGCAAAAGGCAGACGGTTGAAGTCACCACAATCGACCGTATTGTTGCTGAGGCGAGGCTCGAACGAGTGGATTTTGTGAAATTCGACATTGAAGGTGCTGAGAAGCAAGCGTTGCAGGGTGCTCGCGAGACCCTCAAACATTTCAAGCCGTCCCTGGCTATTACGGCCGAGCATTTCGCCGATGATTACCGCGAGATTCCTCGCGTGGTCCGCGGGATCGTCCCGGAGTACACAGTGACCTGCGGTCATTGCGTGTTCAGCACGGCCGGCCTGATTGTGCCGGAGATGCTCTATTTCCGCGACGCGTCGCGTTGATGAGGAACCCCGGGAAACCCCCGGGACAGTGCACCTCAACTTATAGGGGCACGGCCGGAACCGTGCCCCGAGTTAGGTAAAGTTAGCCGCTTACCACTCCAGACGGAGTGTCAACTGAATGATGCGCGGGTCGTTGGGCTGGGTGCTGAGGTCCTGCAATCCAGTACCCGAGCTGGGATTGTTGTCCATTGGACTGTTGGTCGCGTTAAAGAAGTCCGCCGTCAAGCGAAGTTTCATCCTCTCCGCGATGGAGAAGTACTTGAACACGGAGACATCCTGATTCCATGCTCCGGGGCCACGGAAGAAGTTCCGCGCGTTCCAGTTCAACATGTCGTTGACGCCGGTGTAGCGGACGGTGCCGTCCGCAAGCGTCTGCGGAATTCTGTTGTCAAACTTGTCTCCCACCGGTCTCAGCACGCGCTGGGACCGGTCCACAGGAACAAGCGCCGTCAACTTCGCCTGGTCAACGCCGGTAGCTTGAGTCGGGTTCATATCGCCCTTGAACCAAAGGCGCTGGGTGCGCCCGGCGTACGTCATCGTCAGACGCTGGTCCGCCGTGAGCGTCGGATCGCCAAACAGGTACCTGCCGGAATCCACGCTCATCCAGTTGCCGCCGCGCCACTCCCCGATGAACGCGATCTGCCAGCCGCCCACGACTTGATTCAGAGCGCTGGAAACATTGCCGGCATACTTCTTCCCCTTGCCGAACGGAAGGTCGTAAATACCGTTCCACCGGATCCGGTGGGCGGGTACGGAGTCGGAGTTGGCGTAGCCGAAGCGTAGACGCTGATCGTCGGTGAGGTTCGGTTCGCCGATGATCAGGCGGTTCTCGGGGACAGCGTAAATCGTGCCGCTGCCGCTTGAGTTGATCCTGCTCGACCCGTACGTAAAGCCACCGGCATCATTGGTGGTCATCGCGTGCGAGATCGTGTAGAACCACTGGAAGGCAAGACCGTTCGAGTAACGACGCTCGACCTCGGCCTGGAACGAATGGTTGTTGGAGAAGCCGTTGTGACGGATCGGCGCCTGGCAACAGCCGCTGTCCCAGTTCGGGTTGACCCGGCGCAAATCCGCGTTGGTCTGCGCCTGCAACCCGGTACGGGCTTGGTAGTTCCACTGGGATTCGGCGTCGTTCCAGCGCCACCGTTGTTCGAGGTTACTGCCGTGATTACCGATGTAGCTTAGCCGCAGGGCGGTCTCCTTCATCAACTCCCGCTCGATCGTGAAGGTCCACTCCCGCATCTGGTTATCGCTCCATGCATGGATGTCCCACGGCATCATGCTCTGTGCGTAATCGCCAATCGGGACGACACCCTCCACGTTTACCGCAGCCTTTCCAATGTAGTCGTTCCCGCCGGGCACGGAAGACAACGCGTAGACCCAGTTCTTCCCGTTCTGGTTGTCGATCGCGTTCTCAAACCGGAGGTTCAACGGAGGATTGGTACGCGAACTCTGAAGGATCTGCGACAACGGCATCGGCCAGTAATAAACACCGAAACCCGCCCGCAGTACGAACTTATCCGTGAGACGGTAGGCCGCTCCAAGACGCGGGGCGAAGTTGTTATTGTCGGCCGGGAGCAGGCTGGCCGGAAAACCGGTCTCCTTGGCGGTCTTCCACGTCATACCACGCGCCGCCCACGAGTCAAGCACGGACTTCGGAATCCCGGGAATGGACTCCATCTTGGTGTCGTGCGGCGTGAAGACCTCCATCCTGCCGGCGTAATCGGTGATGTCCAGGTTGACAAGACGGTCGTATTTCTCGTGGTAGACCGTCCACTTGTCAAAACGGAGTCCCAGGTCCAGAGTCAGCCGTGAATTCACCTTCCACGTGTCCTGGAGGTAGAGGCCAATCTCCTTCTGCTGGAAATAGAAATATCCGCGGTTGTATTGGTTCGAAAGATACGTGGGCAGACCCATCAACATGCTGGCGAAGCCACTGCCCGTGTAGGAAACCGACTGCTGTTCGACCGGATCGTATAGCGCCGCCCAGGAACCATAGAAGGAATGCGAGCCCTGGGCCTGCTGAAGCTCGCGCACGTTGTTGTATTCCTGCCGCCCCTTGAATCCGGCCTTCACGGTGTGCTTCCCCTTAATCCAGGTGGTGTTATCCTCCAACTGGAATTGCGTCAACTGCTGGTCGCCGCGATTGTCGCCGTCCCAGCAGCCCCAGTAAAAGAAGGGGGAATCGGTGCAGATGGTGGGCCAGCCGGTGACGCCAAATGGGTTCGGGAAGCCTAGCTTGTCAGCCCAGTTCGTGTTGTCGCCCGTCGTACCGGAACTGTTCGAGGAGCGGTGGGCGGAAGCCTGAAACTCATTCATGAACGTCGGCGAGAACACGTGGTTCCAGCGCGCGAACATCGAGTTCATGCTGGCGTCCGAGCGGCTCGTCCCGCCGGAGTCCGTCGTGCCCGGAGGCGGATAGCCGTACACGCCACCCAGGATCTTTCTCGGACGCACCGACCGCGTGAACCGTCCGGAAATGTTGTCCTTCTCGGAGAAAACGTGATCACCCTTGGCCGTATACATCGTCACGTCGGCCTTGTTCGGGTAATAGGCCGTGAAGTTTGGCTCGATCCACGGGTTCGCCGAAAGATCGGTGGGCTCGGCGGAGATACTACGCATCGTCTTGGCGATCGGCTGGATCAGGTTGGACGGGATCTTGTTCCCCTCAAACGGCGTCCGGACGCCTTGGGCATTGGTCGTCAGCGGGTTGTAAATGGTGATTGGGTTGTAGTCGGAGTCGATCATTCCGCTGAAGTCCCCGTTCCAGATGGCGTCGGTGGGAGCCTGGGTCCGCGCAAACCGGGCTTGCCGCTCCTTCTGGCCCTCATAGGAGAAAAACCAGAACGTTTTGTTCTTGATGACCGGCCCACCAGCCGAAACGCCATACTCGTTCCGGATGTACTGCGCCTGTACGAACTTATTTGTCACCGGGTCGAGAGTCCTGTCCTGCCGCTGGCGCGCCCGGAGACCGCCGA
>JAEHDI010000911.1 GCA_016880505.1 Bryobacterales bacterium
CGGCACGGCCTTCTCCGCTGAAGGTCCGCACGGTATCCACGGACGAAAAGGAAGGTTACACCATCGAGAAATTCGTATTCGACAACGGGGTGGACTCGATGGTGCCCGGCTACATCGCCATTCCGGACAAGCGAAGCGGGCGGCTGCCGGCCATTCTCTCCATGCACGGCCACGGAAGCAGCAAGGAGAACATGTTTGGCTACCAACCGACGTCGCAGAATGTGGCGGAAATGCTGGTCCGGAAGGGCTACGTGGTCCTCGGCATCGACAACTACTTCAACGGCGAACGCAAGGGAACCGGTCCGGCCGGTGACCTGGAGACCATGGCGCAGGGCTCGGATCAGGAGATGTCCTTGTTCAAGCTGAACCTCTGGCTGGGACGCACGCTATGGGGGATGATGCTGCGCGACGAGCAGATCGCTTTGGACTACCTGGCCTCCCGCCCCGAGGTGGACCCCGACCGTATCGGCGCGCAAGGAATGAGCATGGGCAGCACCCGCTCCTGGTGGCTGGCGGCCATCGACGACCGCATCAAGGCAGTGGTCGGCGTAGCGTGTTTTACCCGGTACGAAGATCTGATCGCCATCCGGGCGCTGAGCGCTCACGGCATCTACTACTTCGTCCCGGGAATACTGAAACACTTCGACAGCGAAGGGGTGATGGCGCTGCTGGCCCCGCGCCCTTTTCTTGCTTTGACCGGAGACCGTGACGCCGGTTCGCCACCCAAAGGCATGAAGACGCTGGAGCAGGTGCTGAACCGCTTCTATGGTCTCTATGGCAAACCAGACGCCTTTCAAAGCATCATCTACCCGGAAACAGGGCACGTCTACAACGACGACATGAAGCTGAGGATGGTCGAGTGGTTTGGAAAGTTCCTGTAGGCTCCCTCAAGACTTGCATCGTGTGTCGACCTACAACCGGCGATTGACAACCGACTCGGGAGGCGTGAACAGATGAAGAATCGGACAAGAAGACACTTTCTAGAGACCGTAGGGACTGGTGTGCCCACGCTATCTATCGTTTCGCAGGCCGCCGGCAGCACTGCCGGGTGGCAAGGGGGAGGCGAGGCCAGAGGGCGCTCCAAGAAGTTCACGCCGGTGGATCTGAGTCCCTATTTCAACGCCGGACCGGCTGACCTCGGCCCGCGCGAGAAGGCCCGGGGCCTGAGCGGGAAATCCCGGACCGACGGGCTGATCCATATGCCCACGGGCCAGCAGAACTTCAGGGGGATCCCGTTCCGGCTGGGACGTCAGGGAACACGCGAGAAATCCTGGATCTGGATGAGCACAAGGACGGGAAAAGGGGTGCCCAGTGTGGAGATTCCGCTGCAGAACAAGGCGGGCTTCATCTGTTTTGCACATTTCTGCGATTGGGACCCGAACGAGATTCCAGATCTCGATGTCGATGCGGTGGAGAAAGTAGGCCAAACGCTAACTGAGGCGATTCTAATCTACTCTGATGGCAGCGAAGCGCCGTTCCCGATCCGGCGGCGTATCGAGGTGAATGCTCCTTCCATAAGGTGGGGCTTTCCGGGCTACGCCTGTGTTTCGCACTACCAGGACAGTACCCGCAAGTCCAGAAATGAACTCGACGAACTCAAGGACTGGGGATGGTTCCGGCTCCAGTCGGATGTTCTCGAAGGCAACTACGAGGAAGATGCCGCAACTGGCGCCCCAAAGCCGAGCCTCTGGCTATTTGCGCTTCCGAACCCTCATCCGGAGCGGAGCCTTACGGCGCTGCGGCTGCGATCTGTCAGCGAAGACCCGCTCCTGGTTTGCGGAATCACCTTGTTTCACGGCCGGCAACATCCTTTACGGTACGAGCGGCTAACCCTCTATCGCCTGACTTTGCCCGATACCGCCGGGCGATGGTCGGTGGACATCGATCTCGGACTGGTGGCTCGATCCTACCGCCTCGGGAAGTTTGAGCCGCAGGAATGGCTCGTCGCGCCCTATGCGGGTTTGGGCTCGAGGTCGGAGCCAGGGAGCGGCCGACATCTCTATGTCGAAGTGACAGCCAGCCCCGAAGCTACCTTGCTGTTGCGAGACGACCGCGGCGGGCGGCAGTTCGAATTTGCTCTGGACAAGGTTCAGGCCGGAGAGGAAATGCCTGGTACCACGGCCGGGCCGCGCATCGAGGTTCTGGAGAGCGAGAAAACCTGGATCCACGGCAAGGTCACGGATGCTGCCACAGGCAGGCCCACGCCGGTCAGATTGGCGTTCTGCTCTAATGAGGGGCGTTACATTCCTCCTTACGGCCACCGCACCGAGGTTGATGCCGGAACGTTCAAGGATTGGGGCGCCGATCTCAAGCTCAGGGACACGTCCTATGCTTACGTGGACGGCACGTTCCAGATCGAACTTCCCGTGGGCGATGTATACGTCGAAATCAACAAGGGATTCGAATACGCTCCCCTTCGCCAGAAGTTGAGCATTCAACGCGGGCAACGCGAGCTGAGCCTGGAGATCGCGCGAGCTCTGGATTTTCGTTCGCTCGGCTGGGTGACCGCCGACACTCACGTGCATTTCTTATC
>JAEHDI010000912.1 GCA_016880505.1 Bryobacterales bacterium
GGTGCACAGTCAACCGGCCAGCCAGGACAAAACCCCGCTGCGGACCTTATTCGAAAGCTGCTGACCACGCCGAATCCACGCGGGTTGGCAGGCACGCAGCAGCAGGGCCTTGGCGGGCAGCAGGCCCTTGGCGGGCAAGGGATCGGCGGCGGGATCGCGGGGGTGGCGAGCAAGAAGGAGTCGGACAGCATCAAGATCTACGACGAGCGCCAGAAGTACCAAGAGTGGGAGTTCGTCTACGATTACCGCCAGGATCGAATGAACATAGGTCTGCCTGGCGCCGGCGGCCTGCAAGGTGGTACTGGGCAACGTAACCCGCAAGGAGCACGTCCGCTAGGCCCCGGCATGGGTCCGGGTACGCAACCCGGACCTCTGACCCCCGGCCCGAGTGGGCGAGGCCGCTTACAGTAGCTCTTCTCTCCGGATTCTTCGACGCGGTGCTATCCTGCATAGGATCTCGGAGGTCCACGAATGAAATCGATCAGCGCTGTTCTCACCGTATCTTCGCTTCTTGCGCTTGCCACCGCACCGGTCCCGGCCGAAACCCACCGCGTCCAGGCGGCTGGATTCCACAACACGTTCTCCGGAGCGCATGCCCCGCTCGCGAAGATCAAGCCCGGCGACAGAGTCATCACACAGACAATCGACGCCCGCGGTTCTGACTCGCAGAACAAGCAGGTGGGGAAGGGACCCAACCCGCAGACCGGACCGTTTTTCGTTGAGGGCGCCGAGCGGGGCGATGTGCTCGTGGTGCGGATCGAGAAGATCGAGCCGAACCGGGCCACCGCGTGGTCGGACAATACGCTCGCTCCGTACTCTGTCGACCCAGCCTTTCTCCGGTCCGAAGCCCTGCGGGAGCGCAAGACGCTCACCTGGAACATCGATACCGCGAAGGGCGTCGCGTGGGTGGAATCGCCAGACATCCGTCCTCGCCGGATCGAGGTGCCGCTCCGGCCCATGCTGGGTTGTGTGGCCACGGCCCCCGACAATAAGGAGGCGATCGCCACCAGCACGCCCGACAACTTCGGGGGCAACATGGACTATAACGGCATGGGGGCGGGCGTCACGCTCATGCTGCCGGTCTACGAGCCCGGCGCCCTTCTGTTCGTCGGGGACGGTCACGCGCGGCAGGGCGACGGCGAGGTCATCGGCAACGCGCTGGAAACTTCGATGAACGTGGAGTTTAGCGTCGAACTGATCAAGAAGAAGACCATCCGCTGGCCGCGCCTGGAGAACAAAGAAGAAATCGTCGTGCTCGGCAGCGCCCGGCCGCTGCTTCAGGCGCTCCAGCACGCCACTACCGAGATGCAGCGCTGGCTGATGGACGACTACGGTTTCGACGAGCGCGGCGCGTCGCTGCTGATGGGCCACGTGCTCGAGTACGACATCGCGAACATCGTGGACCCGCACTTCACCGTGGCCGCGAAGATGCCCAAACGTTTTCTGCCGCGAAGCACGAAGTAAACGCCGGGCGCCCGTTTACGGCTCCCGTCTGCGCCGCAGTGAGGCCCGGCGCCGCTCCGCCAGGCGTACGCGGCGCTCGTCCATCCCGAAATAGTGGGCTACCTCGTGCCATACTGTATCTTCCAGGAGTTTTTCGAGGTGGACGGGGCTTCGGGCCAGCCGTTCGTGCGGCCCCTGGAAGATCGTGATGCGATCCGGCATGGTGAAGCCGTCCCCGACGCTTCGACGGGTCAAGGGCCGTCCCTGGTAGAGTCCGAGCAAGTTTGGAACAGGCGGTTCCGCTTCCACAACGAAGGCCACGTTCTTCAGTCTGCGGCGAAACCGGGCGGGTATGGCGAGAAGAGCCTTTTCCACTAGCCTGTCGAACTCCTGAGGGTTCATCTGAGAACCATTGTAGGCAGGCCCGGCGCGGGGCCGGATTATGAGCAAACGAATCGTGGTGGCCATTGACGGCCCGTCTGGTGCGGGCAAGAGCACGATCGCACGGCGTCTTGCCGGTCGCCTCGGCTTCCTCTACATCGACACTGGAGCGATGTACCGCGCGGTTGGACTCTGGGCTCTGCAGCTGCGCGTTAATCTCTCGGACATGCACCGGCTGGAGCAACTGGCGCGCGAGGCCCGGATCGAGCTCGGGCCGGGCGACTCCACGGTATTTCTGAACGGCGAAGACATCAGCGAGGCCATCCGGACCCAGGAAATCGCCGATGCGGCATCGCGTGCCTCCGCGGTCCCGGGTGTCCGGCGAGCGATGGTGGAAAAGCAGCGCGAAATGGCCTCCCGGGCGAATGTCGTCATGGAAGGGCGCGATATCGGCACAGTCGTGTTTCCCGGTGCACCGGTGAAAATCTACCTTGACGCGACCCCCGAGGTCAGAGCCGGACGGCGCGTGAAGGAACTTCACGAGAAAGGACTTGACGCGCACGTGGACGAGATCGCCGGGCAGATACGAGAACGCGACCGGCGCGACAGTACGCGTGCCGACTCGCCCCTGATGCAGGCACACGACGCCGTCTACGTCGATTCGAGCGGCCTCGACATCGGGGAGGTCGAGGAGGCAATCCTGCGAATCGTGCGGGACCGCACGTCGAACGGAAAGGACCACGCATCTTGAAGGACCTGTTGGTGATGAAATTCGGCGGCACGAGCATGGGATCGGCCGAGCGCATCCGTGTGGCCGCCGGGATCTGCGCCGCTGAGAGGCGGAAACGGCCGGTGGTGGCGGTGGTTTCGGCGATGTCCAAAATCACAGACCTGCTGCTCGATACGCTGCGCCGCGCCGAGACGGGAGACCAGGCCGGCATGGATTCGAACCTCTCGCGCCTCCAGGAGCGGCACGTCGAAACCTGCCGCGAACTGCTCCCGCCGGAAAAGCAGGAGGCGGTGCTGGCAGGCATCCACTCGTTGATTTCCGATTTCCAGCGCATTGCGAACGGCGTTCTCATGCTGGGGGAACGGCCGCCTCGCTCGGTGGACGAAGCGGTGGCTATCGGCGAGCGGCTTTCCGCGATGCTGATGGCGTCCTACCTGGAAAGCACCGGGGTTCGCTCGGTCGCAGTGAGTGGCGCCGACATCATCGTGACCGACGCGGTTTTCGGCAACGCGTCGCCGCTCATGGGGCCGACCCGCGAGAAAGCCCGCCGCGACTTGCTGCCCTGGATCGAGGGAGGTGTCCTTGCGGTGGTTACCGGATTCAACGGTTCGGCCGCGGACGGCAGGCCAACCACGCTCGGCCGCGGTGGCTCCGATTTCTCCGCGTCAATTCTGGCTGCGGTACTGGACGCCTCCGAGTTGTGGATCTGGACCGACGTGGACGGCATCCTCACCGCCGACCCCCGCCTTGTGCCGGATGCCGCGGTTCTCGGCGAAGTGACGTACAGCGAAGCCGCGGAACTTGCCTATAACGGGGCCAAGGTGCTGCATCCAAGAACGTTGGCGCCCCTGATCGAGAAGCAGATCCCGGTCTGGAGCAAGAACAGCTTCGCCCTCGACAAGCCTGGAACGAGAATCGTCTCGAAGACCGATTCGCCAGGCGGGCCGCGAGCCGTCACGTCAATGGCCAGCGTGGCGCTGATATCCATTGAATCCGAGAGCTCCGCCCTCAGCACGAATCAGTTACTGGCGCGCGCCATGGACGCCATGGCGAGGACCAGCGTCGAGGTCCTGGTCCTCACCAACTCCAGCTACCGCCAGAACTTCTGCTTCCTGGTCCGCAAGGATGAACTTCCGGTGGCGCTCTCCGCGCTCGAGTCGGAACTCTCGCTCGAACTGGCGCACGGCTATGTCCGTCCCATCGAGGTGGACCAGAACGTCGGGCTGTTGGCGATCGTCGGCGAGGGCATGCGCGGCACTCCCGGAATCGCCGGCCGCGTTTTCACCGCCATCTCCCGGGAACATATCAACATCATCGCCATTGCACAGGGATCGAGCGAGCTTACGATTGCGGTGGTCGTTCACCGGGACGGGTTGGAGAAGGCCGTGCGGGCCGTTCACGCCGAGTGCCGCATGGCTGAGAGAGCGCATCGGGCGGAATAATAACGGAGTGAGCCGCCGGGAACTCCGGCGCTCCGCTATACTATAGGATTCAAAGCCTTCAGCCTCCAGAACGAATGCAGATCACGATGCGCCGTGCTCGCTGGTTTACCGGCCGCCCGGATGCTCAGCGTGGACTACTGATGGCCAGGCGTTACAAGTTTCAGGAGATTCTCTTCGATGTTTGACCTGTTTCGCAGCCGCGCGAAGGCTGTCCGTTATTTGCTCGGGGCGGTGCTAATGCTGGTCGCCATCTCGATGGTGGTCACTCTGATCCCCGGCTTCGGTACCAACGTCAGCTCGAATGACCAGATCGTGGCTGAAGTCGGGAAGGAACCGATCACCGTTCTTGAGGTGCAGCAGGCCATCCAGGGCCAGCTACGCGGCCGGAATCTTCCCGCCCAAATGGCGGCTGCCTTCGTGCCCCAGTTTATCGACCAATTGGTCACCGAGAATGCCCTTGCATACCAGGCGGAGCGCATGGGCTACCAGGTGAGCAAGGACGATCTCGGCCGCACGATCGAGTCGATCTTCCCTCAGTTGTTTGAGAACGGGAAATTCGTCGGCAGCCAGGTCTACGCGGCTTACCTCGCCCAGCAGAACCTGACCATCCCCCAGTTCGAAAACAACCTCCGGAAGCAGTTGTTACTGAACAAGCTTCGCAGCCTGGTTCTGGAAGGTACAATCGTGCCGCTCGACGAAGTTGAGCGCGAGTATCGCCGCAGGAGCGACAAGGTCAAAATCGAATACGCCGCCGTCACGCCGGAGAAGTATCGCGCGGAAGTAAAGGTGGCGCCGGAGACAATCCAGAGCTACTTCAACGGCAATCGCTCCCAGTTCACCGTCCCGGAAAAGCGCAGCTTCCAGATGTTGATCGTCGATCAAGACAAGGTCGGCGAGTCCATCTCGATCCCGGAAAGCGACCTGCTACGGGCGTATCAGGCAGCACAGGATCAGTACCGTCTTCCCGAGCGGGTTCAGGTTCGCCACATCCTGCTCAAAACCACGGACGTTCCGAAAGAAGAGATCCCGAAGATCCGGGCCCGGGCGGAAGAGCTTCTAAAGCAGGTTCGTGCCGGCGGAGATTTCGCTGAACTGGCGCGCAAGAATTCCCAGGATCCGGGCTCGGCCGCCAAAGGCGGCGACCTTGGGTGGGTGCTGCGCGGCCAGACCGTGAAGGCATTCGAGGAAACTGCGTTTTCGCTGAAGCCGAAAGAGATCAGCAACCTTATCACCACGGAGTACGGCTTTCATATCCTGCAGGTGATGGCGAAGGACGTAGCGCGGTTGCGGCCGTTTGCGGAAGTCCGCAGCGAGCTGGCAACCGAGCGAAAGCGTCAGCTCGTCTACGACCGCATGCAGACCCTCTCTGACCAGGCTCGTGCGGCTCTGATCAAGAGCCCCCTGAGCGCCGCCCAGATCGCCTCCGATTTGGGGCTGCAGCTCGTGAGCGCGGAGAAAGTCGGCGCGGGTGACCCCGTTCCCGAAGTCGGGGTCAGCCAGGAACTTCAGGATGCTCTCAGTTCACTGCCGAAGGGCGACGTCACGCCGGTTGTTCAGGTTCAGCAAACCAAACTTGCGGTTGCTGTCGTGACGGATCTGTTTCCGGCCCGCCCCGCCGAGCTTGCCGAAGTGGAAGCCAGAATCCGCGACACGCTCGTCCAGCAGGAACTCGCGAAACTCGTCGACCAGCGCAGTCGTGAACTGGTCGAGAAAGCGAAGTCGATGAATGGCGACCTCAAACGGGCGGCACAGGCCGTATCGGCTGAGTGGAAAGCGCCACCGGAATTCGCTCGCACCGGCGCGGCCGAGGGTATCGGATCCGCGTCCTACCTCGAACAGGCCTTCACTGGAAACCCCGGCGACGTGTTCGGTCCCGTCGTGGTGGGCGACCGCCGTTTCGTCTGCAAGGTGGTCGAGAAGATCCCCGCCGACATGACCGGGTTCGCCGCGGAGCGGGACAACCTGCAGCAGGAATTGAAGTCACGAATCGCTCGCCAGCGCAACGATTTGTTTGAAGAAGGCCTCAAGAACCGGCTCATCGCGGAGGGCAAGATCAAACTCCACCGTGCGACCATCAGCCGGATCATCTCAAATTACGCCGGAAGGTAGAGCGCGATCCCGATCAGACGGTCAACCGGATGGTAGAAACAGTTCTGGACTTCCTGCGCACGCTGACCAATCCGGAGCGGCTGATCGCCCTGCTGACCAACGCGCTCACCGGATGGCTCGGCTATGCGCTGCTGTTCGTGGTGGTTTTCTCCGAGACGGGTCTGCTGGTCGGGTTCTTCCTCCCGGGTGATTCGCTGATGTTCACCGTCGGCGTCGTCGCCGGCGCCGGAAAGCTCGATATTGTGCTCGTCAACCTCGTGCTGATGGCGGCGGCGATCATCGGCGACGGAGTCGGCTATGCCCTCGGGCGGCGTACCGGTCCCCACATCTTCAATCGTCCGAACTCCCGCTTCTTCCACCAGGAGCATCTGCGGCGAACCAAGGCCTTCTATGAAAAACACGGGGGGAAGACGATCATCTACGCGCGTTTCATCCCTATCATCCGCACCTTCGCACCGTTTGTCGCCGGCGTTGCGGAGATGGGCTACGGACGGTTTCTCTCGTTCAACGTCTTCGGCGGAATCGGCTGGGTCTTTGCTCTGACCATGCTGGGCTACGCGCTCGGCAACGTTCCAGTCGTCCGGCAGCATTTCGAAAAGGTGATCCTGCTGATCATCTTCATCTCCCTGCTGCCGATCCTCTTCGAAATGTACACGGCGTGGCGCAGGAAGACCGAGCGCTGAACCGCCCGAGCCGGGCGGCCCCCAGTCACTCGAAGCCCAGCGCCTTCAACGCCGCCAGGATCACAGGGTCCCGCTGCGCCTCCACCTCGTCACCTCTGGCAACACCGAAAGCTTGATTGAAGATTTCGGTCTTCAGACGGTTGGAGATCCAGTCACGGTACCGGAGCCACTCCTCCACGCCCGGACGGATGTTGCGCGGTGATAGAAACGCCTGAAAATCGTCGAGCACTTCCGGCGTGACATCGAAACTGTCGGAAATCGGCGCATGCTTCCGTGTGTACTCGATGGCGAACGACGTAATCGAGCTGCTCGCCTCCAGCACCATCTGAAGCCTCGAAAGTTGCTCCTGCCACACCACCAGGTCCGGCTGGATCCCACCGCCACCCTTGACGACACGACCGGAATCCGTCCGGAACTCTTGATCCGGCCGCCGGCTGGTGGACGCGTCCAGCTGGCCGCCGTCCCGAAGCGGTTTCTGGATCGAGCGTCCGCTCGGCGTGTAATAGAACGCCGTCGTCAGAGCCAGCGCCGTTGCTTCGGATAGCGGGTAGACGCTCTCCACCAGACCCTTACCGAAACTCGGCTCGCCCACAATCGCCGCCCGGTCGTGGTCCTGCAGGCTGCCCGCGACAATTTCCGATCCGCTCGCGCTCTTCTCGTTCACCAAAACCGTGAGCGGGAATTCGTAAGGCTTCGATGTTTCGGGCACCTTCTCCTCGCCTGGTTCGATGGCCCTGCCTCGGACAGCCAGGAGTCTCAGCCCAGGTTTCAGAAACAACGACGCCGTTTCCAATGCCGCCGGCAGGAGCCCGCCCGGGTTGTTGCGCAGGTCGAGCACCAGCCCCTTGAGGCCGCCGCCACCCAGTCGCTCGATCGCCTCTCGGAGCTGCTTGCCGGTCTCCGCGTCGAAACTGGAGATCCGGACATAGCCCACATCTGGTTTCAGAAAAAACGCCCGCTCGACGCTCGGCGACTGCATCTCTTCCGGCGTCAGCACAAACTGGAGCGTCCGCACGTTGCCGGGCCGCCGCACGTCCATGTTCACCGGCCGCTGCCGCGATGCACCGAGCAGACCGATGATCTGCTCGACACCCAGACGGTTCATCTGGATTCCATTGATCGCGATGATTTCGTCGCCTGGTGCGAGACCCGCTTTCGCCGACGGCGTTCCCGCCAGCGTCTGAAGAATGATCACGCGCCCCGGCACGACGGACACCACGGTCCCAAAACCCTTGCTCCTAGATTCTTGCATCCGTTTGAGCTGGTCGAACTGCTCCGGGTTAAGAAAGACCGAATGCGGGTCAAGACGCCGCAACATCCCCGGGATCGCACCGTCGTAGAAGGCCTTCTCCGGCACGAGCGGATCGGCTGCCTGGCTTTCGACAATCGCATAGAATTCGGAGAATTTCCTGGCCTCGCTCTCGAGATCGTTCTCCGGCACTGCGGACAGCAAGAGGAACAAAGAGGGAAGCAGGGGTAGCATCGCTATCGCGTGTACCGGATCGACTTCCTGGCCTCATGGCGTTCCAGCGCCAGCTCGATCAAGCGGTCGATCAACCGCGGATACGCGAGGCCCGAGTGCGCCCACATCCGGGGGAACATGCTGATGGATGTGAAGCCCGGAATCGTATTGATTTCGTTGATGTAGATCCTGCCTGTGGAGTGCTCGACAAAGAAGTCCACCCGCGCCATGCCCTCGCACTCCACCGCCCGGTAGCATTCCACCGCCAGCCGCTGCACCTCCGCGGTCTGCGCCGGGTTCAGTTCCGCCGGAATACGGAACTGCGCACCGTCGGTGAGGTACTTGTCTTCGTAATCGTAGAACTCGCGCGACGGCAGAATCTCGCAGGGCAGCGACGCCACCGGTTCGCTGTTACCGAGCACCGAACATTCCAGTTCACGGCCGTCGATCGCCCGCTCGACGATGACCTTCCGGTCGTACTCAGCAGCCATACGCAGAGCCGCCTCAAGTTCCTCGCGATCGCGCGCCTTGGAGATACCGACCGAGGAACCGAGATTGGACGGTTTCACGAACACCGGAAACGGGAGCTTTTCGCGGACGGCTTCCGGGTCGAGATGGGGTGACACCAGCGTCATGTACTCCACCACCGGGAGCCCACGCTCGCGGCAGACTCGCTTCATCACGTCCTTGTCCATGGATACTGACGAGCCAAGCACGCCCGCGCCAACGTACGGCAGGTCCGCGAGTTCAAGCAGGCCTTGCACCGTTCCATCCTCGCCGAAGGTCCCGTGCAACACCGGAAATACGACATCGATGCCGGCATTCGCGCCGGGCTCCGGCAGGATCGGCCCCGGTTTCCAGCGGCCATCCTTGCCTATGCGGTACTCGACCACCTCGTACTTCCCGCGGTCCATCGCCGCAATGATCGACTGCGCCGACCGCAGAGAGACCTCGTGCTCGCCGCTTCTCCCGCCGAAGATGATCGCAACCCTGAGTCTCACTCGCGTCCTTTTCGTCTACAGAATTCTTTTCCCCATCGCCGACATCACCAGTTCCACCGCCAGGTTGGCGGTCCGGTTCGCCTCGTCGATGACGGGGTTCACCTCGACAACCTCAATGGAGGCCATCAGCCCGGAATCGCAGATAAGTTCCATCGCCAGGTGCGCCTCGCGGTAGGTGATGCCGCCGCGCACCGGGGTGCCCTCGCCGGGCGCCTCCTGCGGGTCCACGCTGTCCATGTCCAGCGACAGGTGGAAGGCTTCTGTTCCGGCCGAGGCGATCTGGATGGCATCCACCATGATCGCCCGCAAGCCGCGCTCGTCGATGTCACGCATGGTGAACGCGCGCACTCCCGACTCCCGTACGTGCGGTTTTTCCAGGATGTCCACCTCGCGTACGCCGACCAGCGCGACGTTCCGTGGGTCCACCTTCGGCGCGTACCCGCCGATGTGCGTCAACTCGCGCGGCCCCATGCCGATGCAGCACGACAGCGGCATGCCGTGGACGTTGCCGCTCGGGCTCGTGTCGGGTGTGTTCATATCGGCGTGCGCGTCGATCCAGATGAGCCCGAGCGCCTGCTTTCGCTTCCGGAAATGCCGGGACATTCCCGAGACCGTGCCGACTGCCACCGAGTGATCGCCCCCGAGAACCAGCGGCGCCCTGCCCTGCCCGGCTGCCTTCTCAACCAGTCGCGCCAGCCGTGCGCAGGTCTGCGTGATGTGCGGCAGATACCGCGAACGTTCGGGACCCGCCGGCAGACTCTCGGGTTGTTCGACGGCGATGTTGCCCAAGTCCTCCACCTCGTAGCCGAGTGAAGCCAGGCGGCCATTTAGGTTCGCCACCCGCATCGCCGACGGGCCCATGTCCACGCCGCGCCGCCCCGCCCCGAGATCGAGCGGCGCGCCGATGATCGCTATGTGAGACGTCCGCATGTTCTTGCCCCGCCGCGAGCAGCGGTCACGGCCGCGTGCGGTAAAGCATCCGCGGAAAGGCGATCGTCTCGCGAACGTGTTCCAGTCCGCAGATCCACGCCACGCAGCGCTCCACGCCCATCCCGAAACCACCGTGGGGAACGCTTCCGTACTTTCTCAGGTCGATGTACCAGTCGAACGCCTCCTTCGGCAGTCCGTGTTCCTCGATACGTCGGAGCAGCAGGTTCAGGTCGTGGATTCGTTGGCCGCCGCCGATGATTTCACCGTAGCCCTCGGGGGCCAGCACATCCACCCCAAGCGCCACTTCCGGCCGCTCCGGATCGGGTTGCATGTAGAACGCCTTGATGGCGGTCGGATAACGGTCCACCATCACCGGCCGGTCGTAATCCTCGCCAAGCAGCGTCTCATCGGTTCCTCCGAAATCGCCGCCCCATTGAATCTCGCTGCCCTTCCTTTGCAGGCTTGCCACGGCCTCGTCGTAAGTGATTCGCGGAAACGGCGCCTTGACCGACTCGAGTTTTGAGATGTCCCGCTCGAGGGTCTCCATTTCGCTACGCCGGTTCTCAAGCACGCGGCTGACCACGAACACCACGAGTTCCTCAGCCACGCGCTTGACATCTTCGAGCGTCGCGTACGCCATCTCCGGCTCAACCATCCAGAACTCAGTCAGATGCCTCCGTGTCTTCGATTTCTCGGCCCGGAAGGTCGGTCCAAAGGTGTAAACCTTCCCGAAAGCCATCGCCGTAGCTTCGTTATAGAGCTGCCCGGACTGTGTCAGATAAACCTTCTCGCCGTCGAAGTAGTCCACCTCGAACAGGGTTGTCGTTCCCTCGCACGCCGCCGGAGTGAAGATCGGCGTGTCGATCAGCGTGAAGCCATTCGAGTCGAAATAGTCGCGAATTGCCTTGATCACCTCGTGGCGGACGCGAAGGACGGCGTGCTGCCGGCGGCTACGTAGCCACAGGTGCCGGTGGTCCATCAGGAAGTCGATACCGTGTTCCTTCGGTGTGATCGGATAGGGATCCGCTTCGGGAACACGCTGGACGACCTCCACCGCCTCGACGTCCATCTCGTATCCACCAGGGGCGCGCGGCTCGGCCCGAACCTTGCCAGAAACCACGATCGACGACTCTTGCGTCAACTCCTTGATCGTCTCGAACAGCGCCTCCGGAAGCTGGCTTTTGACGGCCACACACTGCATGACACCGGTGCCGTCCCGCAGGATTGGGAACACGATCTTTCCCGACTTCCGGAGGTTATACAGCCAGCCCGATACGGCGACGATCTCGCCCACGTGGTCGCCGGCCTGCGCGATCGCGATCCGGCTGGAAGTTGCGGCAGAATTCATTTAGAGGTTCTCCAGGTTTTCGAAGACGCGCTTTGCTGCGTCGACTGAGTGATCGATCTCGGCGGTTTCCTTCAACTCCAGCAGCAGCGGATACTGGGTGGGGTTCGTGCGCAGCAGTTCCATGGTTCTTTTCCAGTCGATCGTGCCCCCCGGAGTCACGGTCGGGAAGAGATGCTTGTCGCTCAGCCCGTCATTGTCATGAATATGCGTGGACCGGATGCGGCTCTTCATCAGCTCGAAGGCGGCCGCAACCCCTTCATTCATGTTCGCATGGCCCGTATCGAAGCAGAACCCCAAGTCGAGATGCGTCTCGCCCAGAAAA
>JAEHDI010000913.1 GCA_016880505.1 Bryobacterales bacterium
AATGTTGAGCATCGCTTGCAAGCCCTTCCGTTATCAAGTACTTGCATCCGAAGCGGGCAGCTAGTCGCCCGTGCAATCGGAATTCGCAGCCTACTCCGTCGCTGATAGCCTCAACGGAAGTTCTCCACCAGCATCAGATCGGCGCCATTTTGTTCGTACTGGGAGTACAAAAGCCAACGGCCATCTGGGGACACGGAAAAGCCGTAAGCCGCTAGGCCGCTGAATTGGGCGAGTGTCGTAACTTTTCCGGTGGCAAAGCTGAGGAACTTGAGCGAAGAATTGTCCCCGGGAGGCGCTTTGGGAATGAAGTAGATTCCTTGATCCACTACCGCAAAGTTCGAGCAACAGACAGACTCTAGTACCTGCGTCTCATCGCCGCCTGAAACCGGAACCTTCCAGAGGCTGGTGAATTCATTGGCGTCCTTCAAGTAATATAGGAACCTGCCGTCAAGCGATTCTTGTGCGTCGCCTCCGCCCTTTCGTGTGATTTGGATCGCCTGCCCGCCGGTAGCCGGCATTTTCCAAACCTGACGCCCTCCGGTGCGGCTGGAATTGAAGTAGATCCATTTGCCGTCATGCGAGCGGCGCGTCGGATTTTCGGCGGTGAGGCGCTCCGGCCTTCCTCCCTCGGAACCGATGACGTAGGCGCCGGGTGTCCCGTCCGCATTCGATCCGAAGTAAATCTGCCGTCCGTCCAGCGACCAGCGGGGAGCGGCCGTGTAATACGAGCTGCCAAGCGAGGTCAGCTGCACAGCGCCTGAGCCGTCGCTATTGCATACCCAAATTTCGTGGGAGCCCGAGCGGTTCGACGCAAAAGCGATTCGCTTGCCGTCTGGAGAGTATTGCGGCGTGTGATCGAGGTGTGTTGAGGCAATCAGCTTCGTCGGCGGCAGCGCCAGTGGGAGCCCGCCGTTCAACTTCATGCGCCAGATATTTGCATCAAGCGTGAAGCGCACGTAGCCCAAGCGCCCCTGCCGGGAAATTGCCGGCTGGCGGGCGCCGTCGCCTGCAAATGCGAGCCGCTCCGGTTTGCCGGCACGCCATCCAGGCTGGGAAATCAAAATGTTGTACAAAGTGGGGCTGTGTGGCGTGCCCGAAGAAAAGATGATCGCTCTCCCATCCGCAGTCCAGGCCGGACTAGCCGTGTAGCGATTCCCAAAGGTGAGCTGTTTCGGCTGGCTTTTCGGGTTGAGGTCCTCGGAAAGCTCTTGGAGAAACAGATCGTGGTTGTTCCGGCTGAACACGACAGCCCGTCCGTCGGGCGAAACGGCAGGGCCGACATCGCCAAAGACAATTCGCTGTGGCGGAGTGGTGAGTCTTCGCTTCTCGCCCGTTTCTACGGAAAGAAGAAACAGGGCGAGGGGCTCATCGGGGACAGCCCTGTCCATGACCACGAGCCACTTGCCGTTCGGATGCCACGAGAGGTAAGGAGACTCGACACCGACACCGTGCGGCGACCAGACCTCAGCCACTTTACGCGGGGGCCCTCCCGGAGCGGGGATCAGGAACACGCCGCTCCGGCCGTTGGGCAAGGAGCGAAGGAACGCGATAAAGCGCCCGTCCGGGGACCAGGCGGGCCCAAAGTCGTCGTCCTCATCACGAGTGAGTTGCATTGGCTCGTACGTGCCAATCAGCTTGACATAAATGTGATCAACGCCGGGCTTCTCCTTACGTTCCCAGGAGAAAGCCACCTGGTTGCCGTCGGGCGAGAAAGTCGGGGACTGCTCCTCTCCGGGATAACTGGTGAGCGGACCCGGGACATAGGATTGCTCGGTTGTGCGATTGGTGTGAAGCCACCATCCAGCAGCCCCGGCTGCAACCGTGAGACCAAACAGGGTAACGGCCAGACGCACACGCCTGCGGCGGCTCACGACAGTTGCTGCTGTCGCCTCCTCGGTCTGGCGCTCATCCACTGGCGCGATGAAACGGTAGCCCTTGCGAAGGACGCTTTCCACGAGGCGAGGATTGTCGGCCGAATCGCCCAGCGCCAGCCGGAGTTCATCGATCGCGGTGTTGAGCGCTTCCTCGCATTCGACCAAGGAATCACCGCGCCGAAAGGTGTGTTGGAGTTCCTCGCGGCTGACCACCTCTCCCGGGCGCCGCAAGAGGCACTCGAGCACCTGAAATGGCCCTCCGTGGAGTACGATCTCGCGGTCCTGATTGCGCAACTTCCCCGCTGAAAGATCTACTTCGAAATCGCCGAAGCGGACTACGCGCGGAATCGTTCCGGTGTTCGCTTTCAGGCGCAACAGAGCGGCGCGCATTTCCGATGCAGTCTGATACCGGAGCACCCGGTCCTTCTCAATTGCTTTGTTGATAATGTCCGCTAACGGCTGCGGAACCTGGGGATTCACGGACCGCGCTGGCTCCGGGGTGTCATTGAGGATCGATTCATGAAGCTCCGCTGCCGTTTCACCCAGGAATGCCTGGCGGCCGGTCGCCATTTCATACAGGACAAGGCCTACCGAAAACAGGTCCGTCCGAGTGTCCAGTTCCTCGCCCCGCACCTGCTCCGGTGACATGTACGCCGCAGTACCCACGGTGATCCCGGAGCGGGTCAGGTTGGCGTCTCGGATCTTGACAGTCTGTGCACCCCGGGAGAATGGCGCGTGTTCGCTCGCCTCCAACAGCTTGGCGACACCGAAGTCGAGGATTTTCGCCTGTCTTTGGTTGGTGATGAACACATTCGCAGGCTTAATATCCCGATGAATGATCCCTCCCTTGTGGGCTGCGTCCAGGCCTTCTGTGATCTGAACGGCCACGTCGATCAGATCACCAATGTGCACCGGACCCGCGGAGAGCAGTTCCCTCAGAGTCTGCCCGACCAACATCTCCATCACGATGAAGGGTTGCGTGGCGTACTCTTCGATGGCGTGAATGGTACAGATGTTCCGATGATTCAGCGCCGAAGCGGCGCGCGCTTCGCGCCGCATGCGTTCGATTGCGGCGGCATCGCCGGCCAACTCGCCTGGCAGGAACTTCAGCGCCACGGGGCGGCCGAGGTTGATGTCTTCCGCTTGATACACCAGCCCCATGCCGCCGCTGCCAATGATCTCCAGGACACGGTAGTGGGAAATCAACTTGCCACTGAGACTCCCTGCAACGTTCTTTTCACCTCGCGCCTCCGCCTCGGCCCCTTCGCCTGCGGACGGCTCGATCTCCACGCCTTGGGCGGCCACCATCAGCCGGTAACCGCGCCGTCCCACAGTTTCTACATACAGCGGGTGGTCGGCCGAATCGCCGAGCGCCTGCCGCAACTTCTTGATTGCGGCGTTGATACTGTGATCGAACTCTACGACGGTGTCGTTCGGCCACAGCGTCTTGCGTATCTGCTCGCGGCCCACCACCCCACCCGGATCGTCTACCAGCATCTTCAGGATCCGGAACGGTTGCTCCTGCAATCGGATGCTCTGCCCCTCTTTACGCAGCTCTCCGGCATTCAAGTGGAGTTCGAACGGCCCGAAGGCAACCACGTTAGAAGGGCGAGCACCCGGCATGGATCAACTCCACCCGTAAA
>JAEHDI010000914.1 GCA_016880505.1 Bryobacterales bacterium
AATGGGAAGTAGTGCGGTTGGGGGCTGATATCGGCATCGTCTGCCGAACCTGCCGACATCGTGTCTTGCTGCCGCGGTCCGAATTCGAGCACAAAATCAAATCTTTTGTTATCCGCAAAACGGACACTTCGTAACTGTCAGGTGCAACCGGTATTCCGACTTCTGAATCTGATGCGTTGAGACAGGATAGCGAAGCCTGCACGCCACCAATCATTCCCACCGCCACCGCAGCCGCTTGCGCCACCTCAGGGTCGCTGTGGTCGATCAGCTTCTTCAGCGCGTCCAGTGCTTTCGCGTCCTTGCGTATGCCGATGCTGTTGATCACGCCGATCTGCAATTTCCCTGTCAGCTTCGGCAACGCTGCACGGAAGGCTTCGTCTACCGAGGGGTCGGGATTCGGCTCCATACCGAACCGCGCGTAGCAGGCGAGTTGCGGATGATTGAGCAACGCGGCCATCGGCCCGATGGCCTCTTTGCCGCCCACGATCGAGAGTTTCTTGCACGCAATCGCCTTCTGAAACACGGTCGAGTCAGGGTCCTTCAGGATCGCCACCAGCTTCGGCGCGTTCATTGCCCAGATCGGCAGCGCGTCGAACTCCGGCGGAACCGCGGGACGCGGCTTTGGGGGCGCGGGCGGCTGTGCCGTCGGGGCCTGGGAGGTCTGGGTCTGCCCGGTCGTCTGTTGTGCCATTGCGATGATCTCCTTTCCGCGCTCCTACATGCTCGTCGCTAGGGCTTCCACCCGCCAGGGTTCCCGGTAGGCGCGGCCACGCATGCGGTTGGCCTGCTCGTCGTTGATGAACGTCCGTTTCACCGGGTCCCACTCGACTCTCCGGTTCAGTTGCGCCGCAATCCACGCCGCGTGAGATGCCACGTGCGTGTGGCACGTCACTTCGGCATTCGCACGCGGAGGAGTGCGCGACCGGATGCTGTTAACGAACTCGCGGAGGTGCTCGGCCGTCGGGTCATAAGCTGTGCCCTGCTTGTTCGGCACCAGCGGCTTCAGGTTGTCCGACACCTCAATCCGCCCGCTGTCTCCGACTTCGACCCAGCCCTCCGTTCCTTCAAACAGGTTGCTGCACGATCCTAGCAGCCGCCAACTGTGGTTCCGTAGGATCAGTTGCACGCCGTTGGCGTACCGGCAGCGGATCGTGTACCGCTCGATCAGGCCGTCGCCGCGGAAGTTCGGTCCTTCCGGAATGTACTCGACCGGCTCGGTGTGCTCCACGTCGGCGGCCCACTGCGCCATCGCCACCGTGTGCGACGCCCATTCGAGAAGTCCCGCATGGAAATCCCAGAACTCGCCGCGGCCTTGATCCTTGTAGCTCGAGTTGTACGGCCGCCACAGGCAGGGCCCCAGCCACTTATCCCAGTCGAATACAAGCGGCTCCGGCTCCGGCCTCTCTTCGGCCCACCAGCTGTGCCCGCCGGCGTCCACCGTACCGAGTCCGATGGCCGTGTCCGCGTGTACCGCGGTCAGCCGCCCCAGCTTGCCGCTCCGGGCCAGCCCCACCGCGAACTCGAACGCGTATTGGTTCTTCCTCTGTGCCCCTGACTGGTAGACCACGCCGTACCGCCTCACGTTGTCCGCCATCGCGTAGGCTTCGTTGATCGACATGGCGCCGGGCTTTTCGATGTACATGTCCTTGCCCGACTGCGCCGCCCACATCGCCATCAACCCGTGCCACCGGTCGCTGGTCGCGATCAGCAACGCGTCGATGTCCGGGCGCGCCAGGATCTCCGCCGGGTCGCGGTACATTTTGCAGTCGTTGTTCTGGTAGTACCCGTCGACCGTGCTCTTCACCATCTCGCGCGCGTCCTCGCGAACGTCGGCGATTCCAACGAACTTCACTCTGTTATCGCCCAGCAGCATCCGGAGGTCCGCCATCCCGCGCCCGCGAATACCGATACCGCCGAAGACAATCTGGTCGACTGCTCTGTAATTGCCCACTACTACCGGCCCGAATTGGCCAGGCCCGGGTGTGGCGATTTGCGCCGCGGCCGGCGCCGATGCCGCCGTCGCCAGCGCCTTTCCGAATCCCCGGCGCGTGACCTTTCCTTGCTTCTCCGCCATTGCTCTTTCTCCCTCGTTATGGTCAAGCTATGCCGCAGTACATTAGCTGAACAAACCTCCCGCGGGAGCGCAACTCCGCCGATCGTGCGAGGTCAGGTCTTGACCACCCTGAGCACGAGTTCGCCCGCTCGGCGTGGGCGCCCCCGTGGCCCACGGCGGAATCCGCGAGGAGCCTGCCGGATTCGACAGCGCTTCCTTCCACATCTCGCAGTCCCGCTCGCCTGGTCGCGGCTGGGCGGCCTTTCGAAAGTGATCCCTGGCGGTGGCGTACTGTTGCAGCGGACCAATCTTGGATCGGATGGGCTCTTGTGACAAAGTGGAGCCATGATTCCCAAATGCCTGCTTTCGACTGCTGCCAGCCGCGCCGCGCTTCGGTGCGCGGCGATTCTGTCGTTTGTTCTTTTCCCGCTCGCGGCCGCGCCGCTGCCGGCGGCGAAACCAGAAGACGTCGGGATGTCCGCGGAACGGCTGCAGCGCATTCACGAGGCGATCATGCGACGCGTGGCGGCGCAGGACATACCCGGAGCCGTGACCGTGGTTGCGCGGAGGGGGCGTCTGGTCCATTTCGAGGCACACGGGTTGATGGATGTTGACGCGAAAAAGCCGATGACCAAGGACGCGCTGTTCCGCCTGGCGTCGACGACGAAGCCGGTGACGGCGGCCGCGATCCTGATCCTGATGGAAGAAGGCAAGCTGAAGCTGACCGACCCGGTTTCGAAGTACATCCCGGAATTCAAGAACTCCAAAGTTGCGATGGAATGGGTACCCGTCCCGGTGCCCATGACGGAAGGCGGGTCGGAAGCCGGGGAGCGATACTACACTGTTCCGGCACATCACGACATCACCATCGTCGATCTGCTGACGCACACCTCCGGACTCGCTACTAACGGCGGAATCACGGCGCCGGATTTCCGGAAGCTGCAGCAAGCCCGCACGCCGGCCGAAACGCTGGCGGATTTCATTCCCCGGCTGGGAGCATTGCCCCTGGATTGCCAGCCCGGCGCCCAGTGGCGGTACAGCGCATACGCGGGCTTCGACACGCTGGCCCGGATCGTCGAGATTGCCTCGGGATCCAGGTTCGACCGCTTCCTCCGGCAGCGCATCTTCGAGCCGCTCGGAATGGAGAATACGTGGTTCCAAGTTCCGGAGAAGGAGAAGCCGCGGCTCGTCACGGTGTACCGCGAGACCCCGAGTGGATTGCAGAGATCGCCCGAGCGGCCCGGAGACGGGCCGGCCGCCTATTTTGGCGGCGCATCCGGCCTCACGTCAACCGCCGAAGACTACCTGCAATTCGCGCAGATGCTCTGCAACGGCGGGCGACTGAACGGAAAGCACATTCTCAGTCCGTGGACGGTCGACCTGATGCTGAGCAACCACGTCGGCAAGCTTTTCGAGGGCGGCGTGCACGGGCGCCCGCCGAAGGGCGTCGGGTTCGGCCTCGGGGGCGAGGTGGTGGTAAATGCCGTGGACGCGCGGCTGCGAAAGCCGGATGGCAGTTACGGCTGGTCCGGCGCGTTCGGCACGTACTGGTGGGTGAACCGGAAAGAACAGATGGCGGTGGTGCTCTTTGTGCAAGGGCCGGCGGGGCGGTCGCTCGAGTACGACTTCGACAACGCCGTGTCCCAGGCCGTAATCGAATAGTGCCGGGGCGATGCTACGCTTTGGAACCGGATTCCCGATCGGGGCGCACGCACTCCTGCGTGCCGAGCCGACACTTCTGTCGGCTCCTGTGGCGCTGAGCCGCAGCCGCCATTTCTCGTGCGCACTGCCCAACCGACAGTTCGCCTCCCGGGCTGTGTACCCCTTGATTTCAGCGACTGGCTGGGGGCAACCTGCGGCGTAGGGCGGCTCCCCTGGAAAAACGGGGACTGGCTCCAATTTCGTGGTGTTTGCGAAATTGGTGCCTGTCCCCGCTTTTCCCCAGTGGCACAGGCTTCAGCCTGTGCACCTCTGTGGCGCCTCTCGCCAGACTTGCCGTGGCGCCAGTTGCGTAGTCCGCCTAACGGACAGAGTGGATTGCTTCCCGTTTGCCGGCAAATTCGCACAACCGCCCGCAAACCTCAACATGTGTGTGCGATGCCGGTCGGGGATGCAAAATCATTCATGCACCGGCCATAGCGGCACT
>JAEHDI010000915.1 GCA_016880505.1 Bryobacterales bacterium
CTGGAAGTAGCAAGAGCGAAGCAGCGGCGGTAACGGACCCGGCTTCTAGTGCCTGTGCGTCCCTTTCACGGCGGTAACGGGGGTTCGAATCCCCCTGGGGACGCCACTTTGTGGCGGGTGTATTCCGGTTACATGGGTAACGGTTTATGCCGGAGACATGGGTAACACTTCCGGCTGGAACGGGTTGGCAACCGGTTCGAGCCGGCCTGTCTCATGATCGAAGAATCCCAGGTCGTAGTGCATGAAGCTCACGACCCAGATTCTATCCGCCACCTCCTTTATGCCGACGTCCTGGCCGGCGAAGGCGAGGCTCAGGTTGATCTTTCGCTTGCCGAGGCAAATGCGACCGCAGTGGGTCACGGTTGCCGTGCGGTCGTGGAACGGATATTCGAGTGGAGTGAGGCCGCGGTAGGGTCGCCCTGAGGTCTGGTAGAGCTCGGCGGGGTATCGCATGCCGAGTGCCTGGTGGGGGCGATCGCGGTTGTAGACGTCGAGGAAATCGTCGAAGCGGGCCTGCTGCTGTAGCTGGTTCTGCGCCGCGGGCTTGGTGGCCTCCTTCTTGAGCGTCAGGTGGATGCGCTCGTGGCGGCCGTTTTGTTCAGGGTGGCCGGGCTTGATGCGCTCGATGCGGATGCCGAGGCGCAGCCACCACACGGCGAGGCGGCTCAGGCCGTAGAGTGCGTTGGGGCTGGCGAAGGGGACGCCATTGTCGGTCCGGATGGCCTGCGGCAGGCCGAACTCGCGGAAGGTGCGTTCGAAGGCGGTGAAGGCGTAGGTAGCCTGGGTGCTGGAGAGCGCTTCGCAGGTCAGCAGGTAGCGACTGGCGAAATCGCTGATCGTCAGCGGATAGCAGTAGCGCCGATCGGCGAGCATGAACTCGCCCTTGTAGTCGGCGCACCACAGATCGTTGGGGGCAAGGGGGCGGGAGAGCGCCGTTCCCTGGGCCTTGTGCCTCGGTCGGCGATGCTGATTGACCAGGCCGTGACGGAACAGGACGGCATGTACGGTGCTGATCGCGGGGGTCTGCACCTCGTGGTACTGCCGGCGCAGCTTTTCGCGGATCTTGGGCGCCCCCCAACTGGGTCGTTCCCGCCTGATCTGGACAATCAGCTTCTCGACCTGGAACGGCAGCTGATTGGCGTGCCGATAGGGGCGCCGGCTGCGGTCGCAGAGGCCGTCCAGACCGCAATCCCGGTAGCGGGCGTAGATCTTGTAACCCGTCTTCCGGGAGATACCGAAATCCCGGCACACCACGGCCATCTTCTCGCCGTCGAGGAGCCGCGCAACGAAACGGAGACGCTCGTCCATCTTGGAACACTCCTGCCAAGGCACTTTGCGCTCCCCGCAAAGGCCAGAGTGTTACCTATGTCTCCGGAACAGACTGTTACCCCTCTCTCAGGAAGGGCACAAGCAACTAGGCCCGCGGAAGCGGGTTTGGTCGTTTCGAATACCAAGTCTAGGCCCGAAGTCCGCTGCGCGAGCTGCAAACCAGTTGCGGGACTGCCTCTCGTCCGCCGACCGCGCGCCAAGGTCCGTATCGATTGCATAGCGTTCCCGAACCAAAATCAGTCTGGAAGTCCTTCTGCAATACGTCGACCCGGACCATCGCCCGTTTCACTTCGTGGCGGGTGAAGGGC
>JAEHDI010000916.1 GCA_016880505.1 Bryobacterales bacterium
GGCATCGTCAGCCTCGCGCCCGCTCGGCAAGGCCCGGAAGTGAATGACCAGATGTACAATCGATGGCGGCCAGAACCTCGGAGATCCTCATGCACGATACGAATCGGTCGACGACCTCACGGTCTGGATGGGCATCTAGAACTTCGATCGCGGCGGTGTTCCTCGGGACGCTCTTGCTTACCGGGTATCAGACACGGAGCCCTGGAACACTCGAGTTGACCATTGTCGATGATGTGAGAGGGACGCCTGCGCCGGCGCGGGTGGAACTGCTGGATAAGGACGGAAACCCGTACATCGCCGCGGACGCGTTGCCGGTGAACGGCGATTGCGTGGACCGCGAGGCGCCATTGAACCTGACTCTTGAACGAGCCATTGGTGTCTTGTCAAAGAGCGTGGCAAACCCCTACACGCGGACAACCCAGTTTTACTCAGTCGGGAGTTCCGTTGTGTCATCCCTGCCGCCCGGCTCCTACAAGCTGCGGGCGTACAAGGGAATGGAGTACGAAGTTCAGGAGCGTGACGTAAACGTCGGGGCAGGAGAGACCGTCAAACTGGCAGTCAGAATGCGGCGCTGGATCGACTTGGCGGAGCGCGGGTGGTACAGCGCTGACCAACATCTGCACATTGCCCGGCCGATCCGAGAGCTGAATCCGTTCATTTCGAAGTGGATGCAGGCGGAAGATCTCCACGTTGCCAATCTTCTGCAATGGGGGCTGTCAAAGCGTTTTCACAACACGATCCAATATGCATTCGGATCAGCGAGCCTATATCAGGAAGGCGATTACTGGCTGGCGACCGGGCAGGAAAATCCGCGAACCCATTTCCTCGGTCACACAATTACCCTCGGGGGGAATGCGCCCATCGACTTTCGCAAGGACTATCTGATTTACAGAAACTTCTGGCAGGAGGCGCGGCGTCAGGGAGCCCTGAGTGGTTACGCGCACCTGGGCGTCTCCATGGGCGCTCAATATGGGCTCGCGATTGACCTGCCGCTCGGCCTTCTGAACTTCCTCGAGATTCTTCAACGCAGTGCTGAGGGCTACGCCGCCTGGTACGAGATCTTGAACTCGGGCTATCGCTTGACCCCGACCGCGGGCACCGACTATCCATGCATGGCGTCTTATCCGGGTCGGGAACGCTTCTATACCAAGGTGTCACCGCCCTTTACGTATCAAGCCTGGCTGAACGGCCTGAGGGGCGGAAAAACTTATGTCACCAATGGGCCCGCTCTCGAGTTTCGGGTCAACGGCAAGGAGATGGGCGAGGAGATCGTGCTAGACAAACCCGAGCCGCTACTGATTGAAGCAACCGTGCGCTTTGATCCAAAGCAAGAGAACATTCAGCGGCTCGAACTGATTAAGAACGGGCAACTAATTGGAAGTTACCCTCGCCTGTCCAATTCGCCCGAGATCGCTTTCCGTCTTCAGTTGAACCCGGGTGAGACGTCATGGCTCGCCGTCCGCGCTTCCGGTCAGAAACTCAATGAGGCGAGTGGCGCTCTGGCGCACTCTGCCCCGGTCTATGTGACCCTGAAAAACGCTCCGCCGCTTTCGGCGAGTCCGGTTGGCAAAGCAATGGCACGTCAATGGCTTGCCAAATTGAAGGATCTCGAGATGCGTTTGGCTGAAGACCAGATTCAGTACCTGGCTAAGCCGCCCCGTGGGGACGGCGTGGACGAGGCTGATATTCGAACCGGTCGCGCTGGTCTGCTCAAGGCTATCGAATCAGCCAGGACCCACTACGAAAACCGTTAACGGGAGTGGGTAGTCAGCGGATCGGGCAGCGGAATTATGCAGTCTCCACAGATCAGTGATCGACCCTTGCATAGAAATACGGTGAGTACGCCAGGTTGTCGAACCTCATCCGGTTCAAGTTGTGACCTTCGAAGGTCACCGCAGAGCAGCGGTCCAGCCAGCCGGTCCGAATGCGGGTCAGGGTATCGGCGTTGAGGGTATAGATCACTTCCCGTATCTCGGGGCAGCGGATTGTAAGCGATGATGGGTTGGGAGAATAGACATCGATTCCGAGGAACACCCGCGGGTAGGCGAACTTGAACGTGGCCCGCGAGACCTCTTCGCCGGCCGGAGCAATGTTGAAGGTGCTCATGCGACCTTGTGGCACGTTCACTTTCCACGCTCCTTCCGCCCAGTCGATCACGCCGGACGGGTACTGCCCGCGCAGTACCGTACTGCCGCCAAGGTGCGGGTTGTCGAAATCGACCATCAGCGGAACGGGATCCACTTTCGTGCCTTGAATATCGACATCGCGTGAGTTGTCGTGGCGGACACGCAACACGCGCGTCTTGTCGTCGAAGGTGTATCCCTCCTGGCTCAAGTCGTTCCGCCTGTTGACCGGACGCCCACCGGACCTCACGGACGCTGGCGCGAAATTCAGCCGCAACACATCGACGGAGGACGCGTCGAACGTCGAGTACGTCACCGAACCCCTCTCATACGCGATCCTGGTCACCACCGAAGTCGAGCCCAGCAGGTGGCTCTCATCTTCCGGCGCCCACTCCGGCACCGCCCAGAAGGCATCCATCAGACGGCGCGGCCCATCCGCATACTCATCAGTGAACCACCATTGCTTCCCGAATGGCGTATTCGCCTTGGGCGGCATCCCCTGGAAGTAGGTGACCCAGTTATAGGACCGGAAGGCCTCCTCTCGGTACTTCTCATCACCAGTCTTCGCATAATACAGCGCTTCCACAGCGGCGAGGCGCGCCGTGTGGCTGTCGCAGCACTCGTTGGGCTTATTGCAGCAGAAGGTTCTGCCGTCGCCCTGCTCGGTGGTGACCGTCGCCCCGTGCACGATGTACTTTGGCCACTTCGGCGTCGACTTGACCCACTCGATCAGCTTGCGGGCATTTTCGCGCCACTCCGGGTCCTTGTCCGGGTTAAGCAGTACGTAGCGAGCGTATTCAAGCGGGATAACGTTGTTCATGTTCTCCATGCGCGGCGTGACGTCCTCGAAATATCCCACCCACACGTTGTTCTTCATGGGGTACTTATGCAGCCAGTCCCAGGCGCCCTTGCGCACGCGCTGGTAGGCGGCGACATCGCCAAGTTGGAGCCGGATCAACTCGTCAAACAGCATGACGGGTTCGACCACGTTGGCCGAGTACGGGCCCATGCCCTTACCCTCCACCTTGCCGTCCCGAGCGTAGCAGCGCCACGGCCAAGGTGAGTTCTTCTCGTCGCCTGGCCTGAAGTTCTTGGCCAGTTCGTTGGCGCAGCGGATGGCCGAATGAAGGTACTTCGTGTTGCCGGTCATCTCATAGAAGCGCAGATAGGCGTAGCCGTCTTCCCCTACGACATGCGGCTCGACGTAATCCTCACCGTGCCGGCTCCAGCCGGTGTAGCGGAGGGCACCTGGATTGGCCGACGTGTAGGGCACGCGATCCCATGCGTACCCTTCCGGCGTGAGGCCGTGCTCCAGCTCGTAATCGATAAAGTCCTTGAGAAAGGTGATGGTGTCCGGGTTGCCCGTGTATGGATAAAGACGCTCGATGAAGCCGTGTAACATCGCCCGCAGGTAAGCGGTCGAGTTCACCCAATGCCAGTCCGGCTGCATTTCGAACGTGTCGCGGTCGAACTCGAAGCAGCAGAAGAAATAGTGGAACCGGTGGCGGTTGTGTTGATCCCAGAGGATCGACCACTGGGTCAGGAAATGGGAGCTGTACGAATAGCCGGTGTTTTCCGGCATGGGCCAGGGCAGAAGCTTGCCCTGGCCGTCCAGTTGAACCGGCCTTCCCGCGATCGTTGGCTGGTCCACGACTGAAACCACCTTGAACGGCTCCTGTGCGGGCCCGCGCGGAGTAGAGGCAAGAAGAACCAGCATAACGAGAGCGAATTGTTTCATGTTCGGACCTCAGTAACTCGCGTCGTACTTCATGATGAGAATCGTGGCCAACAGCACAATCCCCGATCCCACCAGTGCCGTCGTGCCGAGGCGCTCTCCCAGCAGGAATGTCGCCAGCAGCACTCCGAAAATCGGCACCAGGTACAGTGACACCGACGCCACCGTCACGTCTAGGTGTTCCAATGCGGCAAAGAACAGCAGCATCGATGCCCCGTACATTAGAGTAGCCAGAAAAGCGAGGGACACCCAGGATTTCCAGTCGAAGGTCGACAGCACGCTCCAGTGGAACGGCTCCAGCCAGACAAGCAGCGGCAGACTGGCGAGCGATGCCGTGATGTAACTGAAGATGAGAATCTCGATTTCCTGGAAGCGCCGCAGCAACCCCTTACAGTAAGTGTTGTAGAAAGAAGAGCCGAAGCAACCGACCAGGATCAGGGCGTTTCCTGCCAGGTACTTCATGTCAGTGAAGGAGCTCTGCCGGATGTCCTCTCCCGACATCAGGAGCACGCCGACCAGCCCGATCACCAGTGCCACCACGCGTAGCAGGGTCAGCTTCTCTCGCAGCATGAAGGACGCCAGCACGGCGGTCATTACGGGGATCATCAGGTTCAGCACCGCGCCGTTAGAAGCCAGGGACTTGGCAATGCCCCATGTCATCCCCAGTTGCGCCAGCACTTGCCCGCCGATGCCCGCCAGGGTGAACGTCCACCAGTCGTTCCAGGTCGGCTGCGTCGCTTGCGGATTCACGCGGCGCTTATGGATCAACAGGGGCACCAGCAGAACTGTCGTGATGTAGAACGGCACGAACGTGATCGCGATTGGGCCAAGTTGCCGGTACAGGAACTTGACTGCTGTTCCTTGCGCCGACCAGATGAAGGAGGCCAGCGTCAGAAGGAAGAAGTACCACAGCATGCTGCCTTTGTGGGCTTTTCGGTCTGTCGTCGCTGCGGACCCCATCTCTCAGTTCCCCTTGAGCACCACGCCGAACCGATTGGCGCCCATAGAACTGCCCAACACGTGTGGATCGATGCCGCAGGCCCACGTGAAGGACCGCACCACCCTGGCGGTCTTCAGTCCCAGCAGGACTGCGGACCCACTTGCGCCGATGATAAAGTGGCGGAGTATTCCCCCAGCCGTGTCCACACGGCATTCCTTTCGCGCAGTTTTCTCCAACAGGCCAAGGCTAACGGCCGGGTGGCGCACAGACTAAAAGAATAGCCGAAGTCCGAACTGCAACCTGCGCGGATCGGTGGAAGTAGAGGTCACGCGACCGTTGGAGCCGCTGCCGACGCGAGCGCTGGGAGGATTGAAGTCCGGATGGTTGAACGTATTGAACAGGTCGAGGCGGAACTGGAGATTCATTCGCTCGGTGATCCTGAAGGTCTTGAAGATGGAGGAGTCCAATTGGGCCATGCCGTCGGCGAACAACGGATTGGTGCCAGCATTTCCATAGGTTTGCTCCTCGAGGTGGTTGACAAAGGCGGTGGTGTCGTACCACCGCTGGAGAGTTCTTTCACCGGTCGGCAGGTTTCCATCCTTGACACGGTCCGGGCGGTTCCCTTGGCCGTTGTGCAACCGGCTGACCGGAGAGGAGACCCCGAACCTCGTTCCAGAACGTATGAAGAGGAATCCCGAGTACTGCCAGCCGCCGATGACGTGGTCGAGAACGGGATTCATGTCGGCGCCCACGAACTTGCCGCGCCCCACAGGCAACTCGAGGCTGATTTGCGAGTTGAAGATGTGTTGAATATCCTGCGCCGTCGGACCGTAGTACTGCTTGATGTTGGTTTGGTCAATGTTGTTGCCGTCGGCGAAATTGCGACCATGCGCATAGGTTGCATACACGAACACGTACTTGTTTACCTGCGCGCTCACTCTGGCGGTGAGGGCGTTGTAGTAGCTGTTGGTGTTTGAAAAACTGATCGGGATATCGCCCAGTTCCGGATACTGGCTGTAGAGCGGGCGCCGGAGGGTGTAGTCCTCATCGGCCGGGCCAGGAGGCGCTTGGTTGATGTTGAGGACCTTGAGGTTATTGCGGCCCCGCACTCCCAGGTAACCGATATCCAACACAATGCCCGGCCGGATCTCGCGCTCGAGGTTCAGCGAGCTCTGGTCAACCCGCTGCTGACGCCAGTTGTAATCCGCGCCACGGATTACAGCGTCAGGCGGGATGACCAAGGCTCCGCTCGAATCGTACTCGGCAGTGGCCAGGGGAATGCCATCCCGCGATACCTGGAGGGTCGGAATCAGGTTGTTAGCAGCCAGAAATGTGCCCTTAGCATAGTTCGGATAAGTCAGGCCTAGACTGGTAAGCGGTCCGGTCCAATAGGCCTGCCAGTAAGAGATGCCGTATCCGCCGCGCAGACTGGTTTTGCCTCTGTCGGGAGTCCACGCGAATCCAACACGCGGCCCCCAGTTCTTGCTATCCAGTTGCAAAGCTGGGCTGCGGTTGTCCTTGGTGGCCACTACCAACTGATTGCTTCGGACGTCCCAGTTCGACTGACGGTTGAAGCGCTCGATGGGACGCGTACTCAACTCGTAACGCAAGCCGAGGTTGAGCGTGAGCGAAGGCAAAACCTTGAAATCATCCTGAGCGTACCAGGCATTCTGCCAGAAGGTCTGGTAGGGCCAGCCGTTGACGAATCGGGCACGGGAGATGGCGACCGGGGTTCCCAACAGGAACGCCGGGTAGCCATACGGAGCGGCGTTTCCGTCGTAGGAGGTCATGGCCGCATCGAAGCCTAGGGTGCCGCGCGGGCTGTCGCCACCCATCGTGTCCGCCGACGTGTTCTCGATCCAGTTGAGGTTGGTGCCGAATTTCATGTTGTGGCGGCTCTTGATCCACGTGAAGTTCTCCGTCAGCGAGATGGTGTTGCCGATAATAAAGGCCACCCAGTCCGGATCGCCGATGTTGTGAATCGGGTCCAAGCCCCAGAACTCCACAATGCCGCGAGTGATCGGATCGCCGAGGTTTCCGTTGGGAATGCCATAGTTGTTGTTGTAGTCCTGGTCCATGCTCTTCGCGCTGGTGATGACATTCGTGCGGTTGTAGCCCAAGCGGAACTCGTTCATCTTGGTGGGGCTAAACATGCCGAGGTGCGTGAGCTGCATGTTCTGGTTGAATGTGTCGGAATCCGCCTCTCCCTCCTGCCAGAATTGGTTCACGCTCGTCGAGTGGTCCAGGACGCCGCTCAGGTTCGAATAGCGGTAGAAGAGGCGGTTCTTCTCGGACTTGTTGAAGTCAACGCGGCCATCCGCCTGGTGCACCGTACGTTTCACGATGCCGAAGTAATAGAGATTATTGTCGACCCCGGGCCGGTTGGCTTTGCCCCAGATGAAGTCGTTGTTCATTTTGCCGGTCGCCGGATCCCAACGAGACTTCGGAATGATGTTTCCCTCGAACGGAGTGGCAGCGATCACGTTCCCATTAGCGTCAAACTGCCTGGTGAACGGATCGTAGAGCTGGCCCCACATGTTGCCAGCCCCATCCGTCTGGCTGGGATCGTACAACTCGGAGAAGTCGCCCTGGTACATCTTGTCGGTGGGCACGCTGGTAAAGCCCGCCCCGGAAGTATTGAAATACGTGCCCTGGTAATCGCCGAAGAAGAACAACCTGTTCTTCAGGATCGGACCGCCAAAGGCGCCGCCGAACTGGTTGCGATGGAACGGTGTCTTCTCTTCGGCAAAAAACGGCTTCGAGTCGGCTGCGTCATTTCGCAGGTACTCGAACAGGGAGCCGTGATACTCGTTGGTGCCGGACTTGGTAACCACGTTGAGCACGGCGCTTCCCGAAAAGCCGTATTCGGCGTTGTACTTGCCGGTGTAGATCTGCACTTCCTGGATGCCTTCGATGGGTGGAACCACGCCGACATAGGCGTTCTGCGGTTCCCGGTTGAAAGTCCCCTCGATGAACACGCTATTGGCGTTGGCGTTCACGCCCCCGATGGAAGCAAGCTGATTGCGCTGGTTGCCGATCGCCGACCCGTTCTCTCCCCCGTTGTTCCCGTAGTTCCCGCTGCCTCGGTCGTTATTGGCGCCCGGCATCAGGTTCATCTGGAACAGCGGATTGCGGTCGATATTCGGCAGCTTGTCGAGGTCGGTTTTGCTGAATGTCTGCGACAGTTCCGAAGTCTCGGTAGAGACGGCGATGGGATTGCCGGCTACCTCGACCGTCTGGCGCACCTCCCCGACCTGCATGGGGATGTCGATGTGCGTGATCCCACCGGCATTTATGACGATTCCGGTCTGCAACGATTTCTGGAATCCTGTCTTTTCGGCTTCCACCCGGTAACGGCCTGGCACGAGGAAGTTCAACAGGTAGTCTCCGGTAGCCAAGGACTCCGTCGAGGTAGTCACGCCGGTATCTTCGTTCACGGCTCGAATCGAGACAGCCGGTACGGCCGCGCCGGTGGCGTCCAGGACCGTGCCCGTGACCCTCCCAGTGTTGATCTGGGCGAAGCTTGGGCCCCCAAGAAATGCAAACGAGAACACCACTGCGAGAGCAGCGGATACAATACTCCTTTTGTACATGGTGGTCCCCCCCTTGCGCACAAGTCTAGGCGAAATCCGGGGCGAGATCAAGCATTTTGATTTCCGAATTTGTTCACCGGGCTGGACACCCTCCTCGAGCCATCCCCTTTTCCTTCTTGGCCTATTGGTCGAGCGGGTGTCCCTAACAGCGCGGAAATCCCCTGCGCCATCTGCGCTCAGGGATCAAGCTTCAGGACCAAGCGATGAAGTGGCGAGCGGCTTTTATGCCGGCCGTTCGTAGTTCTTGATCTTCTTCAGGGTGCCGCCTTCCAACGCCGAGCGGTGCGCGTATTGTCCCGGTACTGTGTAGGCGAGCGCCTCATAAATGTCAACCTCCGGCCGCCGCCGTTCGATGCAGGCGCTGACGAACTCGTGAGTCAGGAAGGTGTGCGAACCGCCATGGCCGCTCGGCTTGCGCAGTTCCGGCGGTAGCATCTCGTGGAAATTGGCCGGTTCGAATGGCTCGCTGCGGATCGCCGTCACCGGGTAGTTGTCGATGGTGCGAATCTTGCCGGTCTTCTCTCGCACGTTGCGGGAATTCGGGTGCAATCCCGGCACGGCCATGTAGTAGCTCATCTCGGTGCCGAAGAACTGTGCGCGCTCGGCCTCGCGCGCGGCCACGTGGCGGAAGACGTTAATCCGGACTGCATGTCCAGCCGACGTCTTGAACATCGCCATGCCATTCCAGAACGGGTTGGAGTAGAAGTTGGTGCGCAGGCCGTCGCCGAGCACGCCGGGGTGCTCCATGTCGCCGTAGCCGTGGGCGACCACCTCGGTCAGCAGCTCGCCCATCACCGGGATCACACAGCCGGTCGCGTGCGTGATGTACCACAGCGGCGGCCGCGCACGGCGCCAAGTCGGCTCGCCCTTCTCGTCGTACCAGAGGTTTTCGATGCCATCGTGGTAATACTCGCCCTCGGCGTAGAAGATGGTCCCGAACTGGCCCTCCTTGGCCCAACGCCGGCAGGCCATGATCTCGGGCCGGTAATAGCTGGTCTCGGCCATCATGTAAGTCATGCCGGTCCTTTGAACCCAGTAGAACAGCCGCTCGCAGCTTTCGATCGAGATGCCCGCGGGTACCGCGCTGATGACGTGCTTGCCCGCCTTCATCGCCTCAATCGCCTGGTCCACATGGAGGTTCCAGGGCGTAAACACGCCAATCGCGTCCACGTTCTTGTCCGCGACCATCTCGTGGTAGTTCTTGTAACCCGTCTCGCAGCGGTAGACCTTCTGGAGGCGCTCCAGGCGGTCGTCGCGCAGGTCGCACACGGCCGTCACCCTCGAGTTGGGGTGCTCGTGCCAGAAGAAACTCGCGCCGAAGTTACCGCCGACGATCCCCATCCGAATCACCTGGGACGACTTCTTCTGGTAGAGCTCGTCGGCGCGAGGCCGAGCGGATAGGGCGGCTGAGGCGGAGCAGTAAGCGACGCCGGAAAAGATCTGGCGGCGCGTCAGACGGTTGCCTGCGCGTTGGCAGTCACTGATAGCGCTCATAATCCCTCCGTGGACGAAAGCAGTCGGTTTAGCCCAACCAGTTTACTACCGCCGTCCCAAATCGCAGCGGTGCCGATGCGCCTTTAGCGTCCATGACTCTGGACGAGCCTGCGGCTTCGGGCCGAGCAACCGAACCTCCGCGGCGGCTACAATAAACTCTCAGAAAACGAGACTGGCCTTCTCTGGAGAACAACATGAACTATCGCATCCTTGCTCTCGCCTTAGCGCTAGCGGGGCTGGCCGCCACACCCGCTGTCGCTGCTGAGGTCCTGATCTATCACGACATCCAGACAGATGCGAGCGGTCGCATCATCCCTTGGGCCGGCCCGCCGGCGAAGGCCTACGACCACATCGTACGGTTAGTCTGGAACTTCTGGATCAAGATGCGCCAGTGCCCGAACGGCGTTCCGTACTATATGCAACACCAGGTCTGGAAGCCGGACCAGGACGACAAACGTGGGCTCGGTGGCGACCAGATCAACATGGCGCTTTCGTCGTGGACGTTGTTGTACGGCTACCTGGGCGACCCCGCGGTCCGGCAGAACATGATTTACATGGCCGACTACTGGCTTGACCACGGGATGTCGAAGCCCAGTGACGTGTGGGCCAACCTCCCGTACCCTTACAACACCGAGTTGCACTCGGGCCAGTACGACGGCGACATGATGGTGGGCAAGGGCTACCTCCAGCCGGACAAGGCGGCGAGCTTCGGCGCCGAGCTGGTGGTCCTTTGGAAGATGACGCAAAACCAGCGCTACCTGGACGCGGCAGTGAAGATCGCGAACACACTGGTTAGGCACGTGAAACCCGGAGACAATGACAATTCACCCTGGCCTTACCGGGTTCACGCGGTCACCGGTGAGGTGCGTCAGGTCAAGAGCGATGATGGCGGCGTCTACCTCGCGTCGTACACGACCAACTGGACGGGGGCGCTGCGTCTGTTTGAGGACCTTGCCGCGCTAGGCAAGGGCGACGTGGCCACCTACCGCCGCACGCGACAGACTCTCGTCGCTTGGCTCAAGACCTATCCGCTGAAGACCAACAAGTGGGGGCCCTTCTTCGAGGACGTCGGACGCTGGTCGGACACGGAAATCAATGCCGACACCCTCGCTTGGTACATCCTCGAGCATCCGGAGTGGGATCCCAACTGGCGCGAGCAAGCGAAAGGCATCCTCGGCTGGAGCTTCAAGATGTTCGCCAACCGGGAGTGGGAGAAGTACGGCGTCGTCGCCATCAACGAGCAGACGGCATACAAGGTGCCCGGCAACAGCCACACCTCGCGATACGCCTCAGTTGAGCTGCTGTACACCGAAAAGACGGGCGACTTGGCGGGCAAAGAGGACGCGATCCGACAGCTAAACTGGGCCACCTACATGGTCGATGACGATGGCAAGAACCGCTATCCGAGAAACGACAACTGGCTGACCGATGGCTACGGCGACTACGTGCGCCACTATCTGCGCGCCATGGCCTCCTTCCCAGAACTGGCGCCGGAGGACCAGAACCACTTGCTGCGCACGTCCTCGGTCATCCGCACCATCGACTACGGTCCGGACAGGATTACCTACGAGAAGTCCGATGCCCGCTCGACCGAGCGCTTCAAGCTGGGTGCCTGGCCGCCCGGCAGAGTTAGCGGCGGCGAAATGCGGTGGGATCCCAAAACGAAGGTCCTGAACCTATCGTCAAACAAGAACCGGGTGACGATCTGGCGTGCGAAATAGAGGTGGGAACCGATCATGATACTCGATGCGCGCCGCGAGAAACTGCTGCGTCACACTTTTGTCGACTTCCAGCAATTGGTCGGCTTCTTGCGCGATCCTCTCATCTTCGCGCGAGCCGAAGGCATGTATTACTGGGACATAGAGGGGCGGCGGTACTTCGACGCGATCGGTGGCATCTTCGTTGCCACTCTTGGGCACGGCCATCCTCGCGTGCTGGAGGCGATCCGCCGGCAGTTGGAGCAGATGACCTTTGCGCCGCCGCTGCATGGGATCGCCGACACGACCCTGGACTTTGTGGAGCGGCTGGGCGCCGTCGCGCCGGGAGACTTGAAATTCGTGAAGGGCTTTAGCGGCGGTTCGGAGGCCATCGAGGCCGCGATGAAGTTTGCCCGGCAGTACTTCAAGCAGACTGGCCATCCGGGCAAATACAAGTTCATCAGCCGGTACCACGGTTACCACGGCAGCACGTCCGGGGCGATGGCGGCCAGCGGGACCGGCAGCCGTAAAACAAAGTTCGAGCCACAGATGCCGGGCTTCCTCAAGGTCTTTCCGCCCAGCCACTATCGTGATCTCTTCTCCTCCTGGGAAGAGTGCAACCGCCATGCCGCTCAGTCTTTCGAAGACGTGATCATCAACGAGGACCCTGAGACGGTCGCGGGCCTGCTGGTCGAGCCCGTCGGCAACACGGGCGGGATCATCACGCCCACAGCCGAGTACTTTCGTATGCTCCGCGAGATTTGCGACCGCCACAACGTTCTCCTGATTTTCGATGAAATTATTACCGGCTTTGGCAAGACCGGCTCTATGTTCGCCGCGCAGACCTTCGGTGTCACCCCCGATATCATTTGCTGCGGCAAGGGCCTCTCGAATGGCGCCGTGCCTGCTGGCGCGATGATCGCGCGGGAGGATCTGGCCGAGGCGTTTTGGGGCGAGCCAGAGGACGACGTCCAATTCGCCCATGGTCACACGTTCGCCGGTAACCCGGTGGCTTGCTCGGCCGGCATGGCGGTGATTGACGAGATCGTCGAGAAGCAGCTCGACAAGCGGGCCATGGTTCTGGGAGAGCGCCTCGCCGCGGGGCTCGAGCGGCTCAGTAAGCATGGCGTGGTACGCGAGGTCCGTGGCAAGGGAATCCTGCGCGGGGTCGAGCTAGTGAAAGATACACACACCATGGCGCCCTGGCCCGAGCTGGGCACGACGCTGAAGCGGACGTCAATAAAGAACGGGCTGATTCTGCGCGTCGACCCGACGTGGTTCGCCGTGGCGCCCGCGATCACAGCCACCGAAGGACAGGTTGATGAGCTGTGTGCTCTCATTGAGAAGAGTCTCATCGATGCGCTCGAGGAATTGACATGCCCCCATGGTGATGCCTCCGCCGCACTTTGAAAGCTCTGCTTGTCTTTTTCTGAGGCCGCCGTCGCGGCCGGCATCGTGCATCGTGAAGGAGGCCAGCAAGGTATGTCAAACAGCAACCTGCTTCGATTGAATCGCATCCTGGTGCCGCTATTTTACGCATTGGAAGCGGCAGTGCTGGCCGGACTTGGCCCGCCATCGGCGATCGCCGCGGACGTCATCGGTTTTCACAAAGTTGTTCTGGACGGTCAGGGCAAGCTGCTCCCCGCGATCGGGCCGGCCGAAGTGGCGTACGACCGCTTCCTCCGCCTCCGCTGGCAATTCATCAAAAATAAGGTTCCAGATTCCCCCGGCCCGCCCCCCAGATCCTCCTATCCGCAGTACTACTTCTATTGCGCGTTCAGGGACAAAAACGGGAGACTCGAGCCGGACAATTGGATGAATGATGTCGGCGAGAAAATTCCGAATTGGTTTGAATCGGCCCGCCTATATTACGCATACACTGGGGACTCCACGGTAATGACAATCGTGAAGGGTCTCGTGGACTACACGATTGAGCATGGCACGAGTCCTACGGCCTTTTCCTGGCCGAATTTCCCGTATACCACCGCCAATGCGGGAGACATGGAATTTCGTGGCTTCACAAAACACAAAAAACTCGTTCTGCACGAGATACAGGTCGATCATGCTGGCGACATGGGCTTGACGTATTACCGAATGTACCTCTACACCGGGGACAGGAAGTACCTGACTGCGGCCACCAATGTGGCCGATACGCTGGCCAGCAAAGCGAGGCCTGGCAGTGCCACTCAATCAGTCTGGCCCTATCGCGTGGTGATGGACACCGGTAGGATTACGGCGGAGTACGGCGCCAACTGGATCGGTAGTTATATGCTGCTCGACAGTCTGATCGAAGCGAACCTCGGCAACGTGAGGGCATACCAGGATGCGCGCGCGAAAGCCAGGGAGTTCATGCTGAAGTATCCCATGAGAACCGGCTACTGGACGGATGGGCATACCGACACCGCCATCAATAGCAACACTTATAAGAGCAACATGAGCGCCAGTAATACCACTCTCTATATGTTCGATCGTCCCGAGTTTGATCCAGATTGGAGGACCAATATTCCCAAGCTGATTGAGTGGACAGAACAGAACTTTGTCTTCCGTTGCGCGCCGGGAGAGCCTGCGACTCAATGGGGGGCGAATATCGTAGGCGAGCAGGACGATTTCCTGGTCAAGATGGACTACCAGACTGCTCGATATGGCGCGGCGTGCGCGAGGTGGTATGCCGTTACCGGTGATGAGGTCTACAAGGAGAAGGCCTATCGCGCTCTGAACTGGGTAACCTACTGCAGTAATGCCGTCGGCCAGGCGTTTGAAAGCCCTGTGAGCCCTAAGGACAAGGACATATCGAATTGGTGGTCAGACTGCTATGGCGAGTGTCCCAGGATGTTCTACCATGCGTTTGCTGCGGTTCCCGAATGGGCTCCTCCGGGCGAGAACCATATTCTGTACTCGGAAGGGGTGATCAGGAACGTTCTCTACGGGGCCAGAAAGGTCGAATACACCGCTACCGCTGAGGCGGGAACGGAATATCTTCGGCTGGCATTTCTCCCGGCGAGTGTCACAGTGGGCGGGACCAGGCTCTCGCAGCGAGCTGACGTGAAGTCGGAGGGGTACACGGTGAGGGATCTCGGGAAAGGGGATTATGCTGTGAATGTCAGACGCGCGCGCTCCGGTGCGGTAGTAATTCGGTGACTCCTCATCGGTTTCCGCGCCGGGCATCGGCGCTGAGGAAGGGGCTATCCATTGAAGACACGTGTTTTGATGATCCTCTTGATCGTACAGGCAGGGCTCTTATGCCTTCCTGCGCGCGGTGAGACGCGCTTCGAGAAAAGCGCCCGCAAGAAACAGGAGATCGCCAAGAAGATTGACTGGCCCAGCCACGAGCCGCTCATGTTTTACCTCCGCCGGGGGAGGTTCCCCGAGAACTGGACTGCGTTCTATGAGCGGCAACACGCGCCCGAAAACGTCAAGTTGATGGCGGACGCAGGCGTACGGTGGGGACGATTGCATTTTTACAAAGGGTTCGGCCTTCAGACTGAAATGCCGGAAATCGAGCGGTCCGTGAAGATGGCCGAAGTGATGCACAAACTCGGCATGAAGGTCAGCGTGTACGTGGCGGGCACGATGTTCATCGAATCCTTCTACCGCGAGGTGCCGGAAGCCGCAAATTGGGAACAAAGGGACCAGGTCAACAGGGCAGTACCGTACTCGGACACGCAGACGTATCGGCATTTCGCCTGCCCCAATGAACCCGCCTATAGGGCGTACATGAAGAAGGTTCTCGATGTCGCTATCCATCAGGTCAAAACGGACGAGATTTTCTTCGATAATGTCTTCCTGCAGCCGGAGCCGACGTCGTGCCGATGCGACCGCTGCCAAAGGGCCTTCAAGGATTTCCTGCGCAGGAAGTATCTCACCAGGAACGACGTAGCCGCACGCTTCGGCTATCCGGACGTGGAGTGGATCAAGGTCAACGAGTGGTACCACTTCAACCGGCCCGAGGACATCCAAACCATCGACGATCCCGTTCTGCAGGAGTGGGTCGCGTTCCGCTCGGAATCGCTCGCCAGGCACTGCATCGATCTCTACGATTACATCAAGAGTGTCAATCCGGAAATCGCAGTTGGGTTCAATCTGAAAGGTATTTACGGCACGAACCGCATCTGGCGCAACGGCGTGTACCAGCCGCTGTACCAGGGCAAAACCGATTTCGCCTGTTTCGATGTGGGAGGGATGGAGGCGCGCCTGGACGCCAGGACCGGGGCGCTGGTATCGGAGATCCGTTCGTTCAAGATGGGACGGACACTCGGGTTCACCTACCACGAGGCCGACACGCCGCTGGAGTTGGCCGTCTCGATGGCCTTTAACTATCAGAAGCCGGTCGCCGGTTACGGTTACCTGGGCGGCCCAGGGATTGAAGGTCCGGAACGGGCGTTCACCGCGGAAGCGGAGTTCTTCCGCGAGTACAACGATCGCTATTTCACCGACACGGAGAACGTGGCCGATGTCGCCGTGCTGCGGACCTGGCCCTCGATGGCCTACAGCATCACCGGCACGCAAGCCCCCATGCTCCTGATGGAGCAGGTCCTGATCCAGCACAGAGTGCCGTTTGACATCATCTTCGACCAGCAGATGGATGCTATCGGCCGCTACAAGGCGGTCGTTGTTCCCGGGCAGGAATCTCTCTCCAGCAAGTGGGTCGACCGATTGACGGAGTACGCCCGCGAAGGCGGCAGCCTGATCATCAGCGGGAACACCGCCGACTACAACGAATGCCGGCAGAAGCGGGAAACCAACCCGTTGCTGAGCGTCGCGGATATTTCGGGAAGCACTGCGATCGTCGCAAAAGCCCTCGGCAAGGGAAAGATTGTGTACATCCCGCGAGTGCCGGTTGGTGTGGGCATTACCCAAAGCCGAGGGACGGGAGACGAAACCGATCTTGGGGGACCCGAGCCTTCGCGCAGGAGTGGTTTTCCGGCCGACCGGTGGGTTCTTCCGAAGAATCATCAGGAAATCTACCAGGTGGTGGCGGGAAGTATTCGTGGCGGGTTATCTCTCACCGCGCAAGCGCCTCTCACCACCGTCATGGAGTTGCTGAACCGCAGGAAGACGAACGAAACCATTGTGCATTTCGTAAATTTCGACGACAAGCGAACGCTGGCGCCGTTTGCCGTCCGTCTGAAGAAACAGATGGATGGGAGGGTGAAATCGGTCCGCCTATTCGCTCCGGAATCTGACGAGCCGGCACAACTGGAGTTCACTGAGCTAAACGGGCGGGTGAGTTTCACTGTGCCGGGGATGAAGCGGTACTCGATGATAGTCGTGTCCCACCAGTAACACCCCCCGGGTGAAGGCCAAAGTCTAACGAACTGAGGTACTTCTCATTTTTCGTATCCCGAGGAGACAGAGTCGGCCTGGGCCGCCGAGTCGGTCGGAATGGAAACACCAAAAAATAGCTCCAACAGACGCGCATGGGTGTATACTCCGTGGTAGCTGGGAACGAAGAGTGGCAACCCCGGATGATAGTTTCGCACAGGAATTCTGGCACCTGCGGAATACCTCGCGTACAGATTATCCTCCTGCAGTAGCACGCTCAACCGGTTAGGCTGCCAAGACAAACCTGTCTCATCGGTTTTTCTGATTGAGGCTCGGCGCGAGCCGCCGCAACCTTCGCCGTTCAATAGATGGAGATTCACATTGATTTCAGCAAGGAATCTACCATGACCCAACTCGAAAAAGTGCAGTACACCGCAAAAGACCACAGCGACGATGGCCGCCTAGACGTTAAGGTTTCGTCTCCTGGCACCCCAGGCACCGGAACCAACCCCGAGGTGAACCATTCACCTGCGGCCAAGCTCGTTTTTCCACGAAGGAGAATGATCAAGTCCGCAGTATCGTCATCACCCACCCGGCACAGCTTTCTTACCGGCTCAGCAGCCGCGGTTGCCTTCGGTCTTGTCCTGCTCTCCGGCCCGAGTTACGCCCAGACCGTTTCGGCCGCCGATGCCTCCGTCATCAGCCCGCATCCCGCGAGGCTGGGCGCAGCGACCGAAGACACCGCAATCCGCCCCTTCCGCATCCGCGTACCGGATGCGGCACTAAAGCGAATCCATGGGCAGCCTTCGATAACTACATCGATCGGGTCGCGGCTCAATGCGTCAATACCCTCACGCCCAAGTGGTCTTCCAGACTGGCCGGCTTTGACGCCTATGTCTGGGATCAGTGCTACGCAATGGAGCAAAGCCTGCGCATCGAGTAAGTACAGACATGACACAGACGAAAAAGAATGAAACGAAGGAGCCTAAGCGGAGTCTGTAAGGACTCCACCAATGGCCCCCCGAACGAATCGCGTACGTGTACGGACAAGTTTCATAAGGGAGAACAGCAATGACCGAACAAGAAAAAGTACAACCCGACATGAAGCTCGAAGTCGTGGTGCTCGGCGTTTCCGACGTCGACCGCGCCAAGGCGTTCTACGAGAATCTCGGCTGGCGGCTCGACATCGACGTCGCGACGGGCGACGACTTCCGCGGCGTGCAGATCACGCCGCACAACTCGGAAGCCTCGATCATCTTCGGCAAGGGAGTCACGTCGGCCAAGCCAGGCTCGGCGCACAGCCTGATCCTCGCCGTGGACGACATCGACGCCGCCCGCGACGACCTCGTCGCCCGTGGCGTCGACGTGAGCGAGGTCTTCCATTACGCGGGCGGCCCCTTCAACAACGCCATGGAGAACCCGCGCGTCGCTGGGCGCGATCCGGAAGGTCGTTCCTACTTCTCGTTTGCCTCATTTGAGGATCCAGACGGGAACCGCTGGCTGCTCCAGGAGATCAAGGAGCGGCTCCCCGGCCGCGAATGGAAGTAGAAGCGAGCACGAGCCATGGACGTCGCAACCCTTGCAGAGCTCCTCCACGAGACGGAACAGCACCACGGCAATTACGAGAAGACGCACGCCAAGCACAACTGGTGGGACTGGTACGCGCCCTACCTGAGTGCGCGTCAGAACGGCAGCA
>JAEHDI010000112.1 GCA_016880505.1 Bryobacterales bacterium
AGGTCCAGAAGGTGCAGTCCGCGGTTGACGTACTTCTTGGCCACTGACACCACCAACCGCAAGTTGGCTTCCACGAGGTCCTTTTTCGCGCGCTCCGCCTCGAGTTCTCCGTGGCGGATTACCTGCAACGTGTGCCTCAGATCGACGAGCGGAACGCCGGCGGCCGCCTCCCGCTTCCGAATTTCCCGCTTCAGTTCGCGCGCCCGAGCCTGTGTCGTTGGCCCATTCCGGCCTTCCAGTCTGCGCAGTTCCGAATCGAGGTGAACCAGCTCATCGGAAACCCGCTCGATATCCCGGGCAAAATACTTCCACCGCGAGAGATGGAAAGGGATGCTGCGAATGGCTTGGGAAGTCTCGATTTTGCAGCGATTCAACTTCCCGTTCCACCGGCGGACCAGTTTCTTATTCGATACGGCGATGGAGGCGACCTTGTCGGCCAACTGCTGCTGCTTCTTGTGCAGCGCGGTCACCTGCGAGAAAAATTGAAGAACCTCGCTTCGCCGCTTGCTCTCAGCCAGCGTGCCTTCTTCGACATCACCAAGGTCAACCCAGTTATCCAGTTCCTCGGGCGCCCGCTTCATGTTGTCGGCGAGTTCAACGACGATCCGCTGAACCAGCGCCGAACGGCTGATTGCCTTTTGCATCCGGAGCTTACCGCGCTCCATCCGGCGGGCGAGATCCACCTCGCCCTCTCGGGTCAGAAGCGGCACCGCACCCATCTCCCGAAGGTAGACTCGGACCGGATCGTCAGTGTAGATCGATTCCTCGACATGCTGTGTAGCATGGAAGTCGTCTACGTCGTGCGTTTCCTCGGGGTCGAAAAACTTCGCCTCTTCCTCGAAAGGAAGGTTGAGGGGTTCGCGGCTGTCTGTCAGGTAATGCTCTTCGAACTGATCCACTTGGGACTCACCTCCCCGCGCAGGAACACACTACAAGTCAAAAGGGATCGCAACTGCTTCCGGTGCCTTGGGCTCTCCGGCACGTTCGGGTTCTTGCAGGATATGCCCTCCTGGCGGGCATCCGCTCGATTATAGCACCGATCCCGCGCAAAGTTAAGTTCTCATTTCGTTAGATGTTAGAAAACCGTACTGGTTACATTCGGATTCCGGCGCGCACAGCGGAGACGGCGGCGGCCGGGAAGCTTCCGGCCACAAATCAGGAGCGCTTTTGGCGCATTAAGTTCTTCAATTCATTGAGGAAAGCTTCAACGTCCTGGAAATCGCGGTACACCGAGGCGAAGCGAACATAGGCGATCTTGTCCAAAGCGCTCAGGCGCTCGATGATCATTTCTCCTATTTCTGTAGTTGATATCTCACGATCAGGGTTCTCGGCGAGTCTGCCTTCCACGCTGTCCACAACCTCCGCGAGCCGGGCCATGGACACGGGTCTCTTCTCGCAGGCCTTCAACAGCCCGGACAGCACTTTCTGGCGGTCGAACTTCTCGCGCCTGCCATCTTTCTTCACGACCATGTACGGAATCTCATCGATTCGCTCGTAGGTCGTGAAACGGCGGTCGCATTGGAGACACTGGCGACGGCGACGGATCACGTCTCCCTCTTTGCTTTCCCGGGAGTCAATTACACGGTCTTGC
>JAEHDI010000113.1 GCA_016880505.1 Bryobacterales bacterium
GATCAGGTGCTGAAGCTGATCCCCAAAGACATACTGGTATTCAACTGGTTCTGGAATGACTCGGAGCGCGGTTCGGGAGAAGCGAACGAGGAGACGCTTGGGAACTGGGGGTTCGAACAGGTCTACGGCAACTTTACGCCTGAGATCCGAAACTACGGTCGCCGCAGCGGTCGCTCCGGGGTACTTGGCGGCGCGCCTTCGGCGTGGATCGCAACTACGGAATTTAACTTCGGCAAGGACTTGATCTACGAGTTCACTGGCTGCGCGAGCCTCCTCTGGTCGAAACAATGGCCTGAGGCCGGGCAGTTGTCACGCATCGTTCAGAGCATGATGCCGCAAATCCGGCGGAACCTGAGCGGCCGTGCGACTCCGAGTGAAGACGGGGAGGCAGTTCGCATGCTGCCGGTTCTCTCTTTGCAGGCGAGTTCGGCAAAGGCGGCCGCGGCGGTGGACACGGCTCAGGTGAAGAGTGGGAGGGTGACATCGGGACGGGCCACGTTCGAACTCCCAGGAAAATCGGTGGTAGCGCAAGCTGGCGAGGGTGGTATCCCGGTTGGCGAGGATGCCAGCAGCCTGATCTTCCTGCACGCGCTGGCAAAACCGGCCAGCAATGAGCCTGGGCACCGCTACATTTACAACTTCCCGGACACGGCCGACCTGCGCGGTTGGTACGAGGTAGTTTACGACGACGGCTTCGTGGAAACCGTTCCTGTTCGCTACGGAGAGAACATACTCGAGTGGAGCTGGGGCCGGCGTAATCAATCGTCCACATATTGCTACCGCGCCGACCCGGTGAATATCGGCAAAGCAGAGGGGAACCCAGTCACATTCTTCGCGTTCGAATGGACCAATCCCCGGTTTGGCAAGATCATCCGCGAAGTTCGTTTGAAGGGGACGACCGGATTTAGGAATACGCGCGGTAGGGTTATTCCAGAGAACTCCATCGTCCTGGCAGCAATCAGCGCGACGAAGAAGAGAGGCCATCCCGAGCCGGTCAAGGCTCGAACCTACATGCGGCAAGGAGCCCAATGAGTCCCGGTGGTCCGGGCTTGGGCGAAGAGGAGGATGCGATGAGCGAACAACCGGATAGGAGAACATTTCTGCTGGGTGCGGCGGCATTGGGAGCGGGTTCCCTTCACGCGATGCAATCCAGGGAAATTCGAACGGCATTTATCGGCGTCGGCAACCGCGGCAAGGAGTTGCTCCGGCAGGTGCTGAACCAGGCGAATGCGCCGGTGGCCGCGATATGCGACACGAATCCGACCGCCCGCGACGAAGCGCAAGGGCTGGCCAGCCGGTACAGTCCACGGTCGGTCACCGAGTGGCGCAGAGTCGTCGACATGAAAGATGTCGATGCGGTCATGATTGCGACACCGTGCAATTTGCACGCCGAGATTGCGGCTGCCTGCCTGGACGCCGGAAAGTATGTCTATTGCGAGAAGCCTCTCGGCATCACAGCGGAGGAAGTGGATCGCGTCGTGAAGGCCGCCCGGCGCTCCAAAGCGTTTCTCCAGATCGGCCAGCAGATGCGTTACTATCCATGGCTCCAGGGCGCAATCCCGCATATCCACAACGGGCTCATCGGCAAGCCGCTCATCATCAAAGCGCAACGACACAGCACAGCCACTCCGGAGCAGGAGAAAGGACACCTGCCGGAGTGGTACTTCGATCCGAAGATTTCCGGCGACCGCATCGTCGAGAACGGGGTCCATAATCTCGACGTCTGTAACTGGATTGCCGGCAGTCTGCCCGTCAGCGTTTACGGTTTCGGCAAAACCTACCTCCCGAAGCCCAAGCCTCCCGGCGAGGAGTACATGGACGCATACAGCGTCATGTACATGTACGAGAATGAGGTCAATCTCACGTACAGTGAAGCGAAGCTGCACCCGCGCGCGCTCAAGGAACTGGCAAACGGCCAGTGGTACGTGGTCTTCGGCGAGAAGGGGGCGGTGACGATCAAACGGGGCTCGGCGCTGTTCTATGAGATGTCCTCCGAATCGGAGCCTCGCGAACTGCTTACGGCGGAACAGCAGAATGCGAAGGAAGACGCCATGGGGGATTTTTTCGCTTCGATTCGCGAGAAGAAGGAGCCATTCGCCGGCCTGCGGGTGGCGGCGACCGCGGCGCTCACGACGATCATGGGGCGCAAAGCCATCTATGAGAGACGGATGGTCACCTGGAAGGAACTGGGTGTCTCCATCTGACGAAGAACAGGAGAGTATCACGGATGAACAGGTTCTTTTCCTCGATGAGCCGCCTGGCTGCGGGCTTCGTGCTTGCAGTCTTTTGCCTCTCGCTCGCCTCCCAGGCCACCTCTGAACGTCCACCACTGCCCTATCGATTCCTCCTGGTCATTTCCAATCAGTGGAAGGATCCGGCGAGCATCTTGGTCGAGGGAGGAGGCGAGTTCCAGGCGGTCACCAGTCTGCTCAAGACATGGGGGCTGCCGTTCGACATCCTGCGTCTCGATCAGCAACCGCTGGATCGCTACCACCTGATCGATCGGGAGGGCCACCCGCTGTACGGGACCATCATCTTCGATCCGGACCCCGCCGGCCTGGAGGATAAGGACTTGGGCTTCCTGCCGGCTCTGGTCAAGGATTTCGGTGTGAACATGGTGGTCCTCGGCGACGCGATATCGGCGCGGGAGGCCGCGGCTCTCGCCGGCCTTGAATACGTCAGCGAATACCGTCTGGGGGACGGTATGACATTCGCAGGCGAGCATTTCATTACCCGTGGGCTCGCCGGAAGAGAAAAGGAACTGCTTCAGGGGGCGGGCTGGGAGATATCGGGCAGCAAGGTCGTCCCCAAAGATGCGACTGTGCTGGCGAAACGTGCCCACCTGCCGTTTCTAACCGTGCGAGAGATTGCGGGCGGGGGCAGGGTGGCATGGCTGGGGGTTCATCGCGGCAGCATACAGATCGCCAAGCAGATCACGCGGGATCTGTTCAAGCGGTCTCTCGTCTGGACGCAGGGCTACGCTTTGTACGCCGAGTATCCGAAGAGCATGATTCTGTTCATGGACGATTTCGGAACGTCGGACAGGTCGTACCTGCCCTACTGGCATTACAAGACTCTCGA
>JAEHDI010000917.1 GCA_016880505.1 Bryobacterales bacterium
CAATCTCGACCTTGATGCCGCCCCACAACACGGACTGGACCGTTGTGCGCGCCGGGCGGACACCCTTGAAGAACTCGGCGTACACGCCGTTGAAACGGTCGAAATCCTTAATGTCGGAGAGGTGGCAGGTGCACTTCACCACGTCCTCAAAGCTCAAGCCGGCGGCCCCCAGCACCTTTCCGACGTGTGTCAGCGTCAGGCGGGTCTGCTCCTCGACGGTGCCCTCGACGATCTGTCCTGTCTTCATGTCGAGCGGGCCCTGCCCGCTCACGTACAACCATCCGTCGATCAGAACGCCGGCGGAATAGGCGCCCGTGGAAACCTGCTTGTCGGGATGTTTGATTTCAGTCTTCGGCATAATCGGATCCTCCTGTTTAGGTGGCGCTTGACAAAACAGCTTAATCTGCCAGAGTATCGCACGAGAGCAGGCGGAAAGCAGGAATGATCCACACCAGACGTGATTTCCTCATGACGGCGGCGGCCGCCGTCAGCCCGGCAAAGCCGAGAGTGGCGGCCATCGTCACGAGTTACTACTACTATTCGCACGCCGACGTGATCGTCGGGCGCATTCTGGACGGCTATTTACCGAACGGGAAGCGCGTCGAGCCGAGAACCCGTATCGTGTCGATGTACACGGACCAGGTTGCGGAAAAGGACCTCAGCCGTGGTCTTTCCGCAAAGCACGGCTTCCCCATCTACCCCACCGTGGCCGAAGCGTTGACACTCGGCGGGGACAGTCTCGCCGTGGACGCCGTTCTGCTGGTGGGAGAGCACGGCAACTACCCGACCAATGAACGCGGGCAGAAACTCTATCCGCGCCACGAGCTGATGGGCCGCATCGTCGAGGTCTTCCGCAAGAGCGGGCGCTCCGTGCCGCTGTTCTGCGACAAGCACCTCTCCTACTCCTGGGAGAAGGCCGGCGAGATGTACCGCTGGTCGCGCGAGCTGAAGTTTCCCTTCATGGCCGGCTCCTCGATCCCGGTGACGGTGCGGCGGCCCGAGTTGGAACTTGAACAGGGCTGCCGGATCGAGCACGCCGTCGGCGTCGGCTATGCGGACCTCGACGCGTACGGGTTTCATACGCTCGAGGGCCTGCAATGCATGGTGGAACGGCGCAACGGCGGCGAGAAGGGAGTCGCGGCCGTCCGGTGGCTCGAGGGCGACGCCGTCTGGAACTGGCGTGACGGCGAAGGACGCTGGAGCGCGCCGCTCCTTGACGCCGCATTAGCCGTATCGAAGACCTCGAAACCGGGAACGCCGGAGAAGAACGTCAAACAGCCGGTCGCGTTTCTGCTCGAATACCGCGACGGCCTGCGTGCCGCCTGCTACCTGCTCACCGGGCAGCACGAGGATTTTCTGTTCGCAGGGAAGCTGAAGGGGCGGTCCGCGCCGGTGGCCACCAACTTCCTGATGGAAACCGAGCGGAAGCTGCCGCACTTCGACGGCCTGGTGCACTGCATCGAGGAACTGTTTGTGACCAGCCGCCCGGTCTACCCGGTAGAATGAACGCTGCTGACAACCGGCGCCCTGGCATTCCTGCTGGAGGCG
>JAEHDI010000918.1 GCA_016880505.1 Bryobacterales bacterium
CGCTGCAAACCGCAAACACTGAGATGGCTCTCATTATGCTCCTCCGAGCGAAATTGGCCCCTGGGCTGAGCGTAGCACCACGTTTCAGCGGGGCGCAACGGAGGTTGGCCGTAATGGGAGAATCAGCCAGGCGGTCTCGACTTCGACAAATGCCAGTATCAGCCGGCTGTACCCGTCCCCAGTCGTTTTAAGGGGCTTATGCTCCCTGCTCGGTTTGACTTCGATCTCCACTCAAATAGGTAACTTGATCGGTGAGGCTGCGTAGCTTGGCTTCGCCGCGCGAGACCAGCCGGCTTATCTGGAGGAAGAAACAGTGCCAGTGATAGTCCTGCCTGCCGTTGACACAGACGCGCTGCTGATCCGGCCGGACCTCCTCGCGGCATGTCGGCAGATGGCACTTCACAGCCCCATTCTGCCAGCAACCCGCTGCCCTGTAAATACTCCCAAAGGTTAGCTGAGTCCTGGGCCGAGCTTACCGCAGCCGGTCGATCTCGCTTCCGGCCAAGTACGCGCCCGTGCCCTCGGTTTAGACGCCTTGCGCACTAACGAGGGTCCCAGGGACCGGCGGGCGCGCCCGCCGGTCCGGCCGAAGTGTACCCCCTACCGCTTGATCAGTTCCGCGCGTGCCAGGATCTTCGGGTCATGAGCGCCGATCGCCAGGACGGCTTCCATCTGTCTGCGCGCCTCCGCGCGCCGCCCGCTCTTGTACAGCGCCCAGGCGTGGGCGTCCAAAGTGTAAAGGTCCCGCCGCCGGGCTAGCTCCAGTTGTGCGATCCGCAAGCTCTCGGCCGGCTTCTTCGCATAGTTGGCGTAGTAGAAGATCAGCTCCCGGTTTGCGTTGTCCCACTGAGCGCTTTCGGCGAGCGCTTTCTTTTCGAACTCCGTGTAACAGTTCCTGGCTTCCTCGACTCTCCCGGCCAGGGCCAGAGCCTCGGCAAGCTCATAGAGATTCTCCGCATGAGGGGCGGCCTCGTAACGCTGCTTCAGTAACCCGACAGCCTGTTCATACTCCTTCTGCTCGATGCGCAATTTGGCTAGATTTCCCAGGGCGTAGTGATATCCCGGAAAGAGCGCAAGCGCCTCCTGAAGCAGCTTCTCTGCTTCGCCCGTCTCACCTGTAAACAACTTCAGGTGCGCCATCTGTGTGAGGATCCACGCTCTTTCTTCGAGTTCCGCGGGTGGTGTGGACTGGTAGGCCATCTCCATCAGTTCGAGGGAGCCCGCGGTATCTCCGAAGATCTCGCGGAGGTACGCGGCGCGTGTCAAGCCGGCGATATTTCCAGGGCGAAGCTTCAGCATCCAGTTCGCCGCCTTCTCGGCCTCATCGTAGTTCCCGAGCTCTGCATTGGCGTCGGTGAGATAGGCGTATACGAGCAGATCGTCCGGCACACGTTTGTTCAGGACCTTTGCCGCCTCCAGCGCCTGGGCGAACTCGTGCTTGCCGAGGAGGATCCACACGCGCGCCTTCTCTCCGCCGGGATTGCCGGGGGCCAAAGCCAGTGACTTCTTTACGGCTTCCTCGGCCTGCGTGTAGTAGGTTACGTCCGAAGTTTCCCGGGCCCGGCGGGCAAACGCGAAGGCCAGTTCGTTATACGGATCAGCTTGGCGTGGGTTCTTCTCGATGGCCTGTTTTGACCGTTCGATGCTTTGCTCCGCAGGCGACAGTTTGGCGGTGTTCAGTCTGGTCGAGGTTTGAGCAAGTCCGGTCAGCGCGCAGCAGAGCAGCAAGAGCCAGATAGCGGTAAGCAGTCTCTTCATGGTGATCCTTTCAAAAATGGTCCGTGACCGCTCTCGCATGCGGCGGGCGGCCACGGACGCTGACTACATCACGGGGCAGATGCCATCCGGATGGCCAGAGCAGCCAACCTGGGTCGGGCCGACGTGATGGCTGTCGCGCCCACTCAGCGCCGGCTGGACGTATGGGAAAGTCGCACGGAAGCCCACGCCGTCGCCGTCGGTGTTCACGCCGTCTCCGATCCGTGTGCCGAAGGCGACCGGGTCCTTCAGTATCCCGGCGACTGCGCGCGCCGCGATGTCGGTTACATCGTCGATCGGCCGCCGCCCGTTCGGAAAGCCCGCGGGATCGTCGTTGGTCGGGTCGCTATCCAGCAACGTCAGAAAACCCAGCCTCTTCTGGCCGGCCACTGCTGTCGGCGGAATGCCGGTGTTGACCCGGAGGAGATCGGCGATGACGCCTGTGTCACCGGGTCCGCAGCCGGGGCATACGGGCGCCGTGTACTGCACCAGCGGCAGCAGGTCGGTGCGGGCGCCGCTCGGCACTGGTATGCCGAATGACGCGAAGATGTCAGCGAGCAGCGGGTGGAGGAAGAAGCCCGCAAACTGGCCGTCGTTCTCGGGGTCATCCATGCTCCACCGGTCTTTCGATCCGATCCCGATGATCAGCTCGTTGATCAGAGGGTTGCCCATGCGCTGCACTTGCTGGAAGGGCCCGCTATTTGACGACGGGTGCGGCGATCGGCGCACAGTGAGTCTTCGCCGTGAAGTGCTTCCGTATGTGCCGATGACTGCCTCCTTCTCTCCGGCGCTGTGCGGGTTGCCGTCCACCGTGAGCATCGTTGTCGGCACCTCGAGCACGATGCTGTTCACGTTAAAGCCCGCGACCGCGTCCGGAGCGTAGTTGTTGTGATCATCAGCGTCCACCGCCGCGCTGAGCACGCCGCCTCCGGCCGCCACCCGGAAGTTGAGTGAGTCAAACGCGGCGCCCAGGTCAATGGCGAACGGGTCGTTTACGGTCCCGGCAAACACTCGCACACCGCCCCCAAGGTCATAGATCCCCTGGCTGTAGAGTGCATTGTAGTCGGGCATTGTTCTGGGACCAACGTTGGTCGGCACCGCGAACAGCGCCTGGCCGCCGGAGAGATCTGTGCGCACGCCATTCTTCACCATGGTGACGCTGTACGTCTGGCGTAAGTTCAGGCCCACGGAGTCGGGTCCATCCAGCGCCGTAACTGGTGGAATGCGCGCGATGCCTCCGACGGCCGCGGTAAAGACGCCCGGCAGCCGGTATTCCGTCCTAAATCGGAATTGGAAGACAACATCTTCGGCCCTCCCGTCTCTATTGTTGTCAACATGCATCTCATAGAGAATGTTGGGGTCGAAGGGGAAATAGTTGGGTCCGTTGGAAGGCTCCAGCAGAGGATCGACGTTCAGAATCATCGTGACTTTACCCGGATTGTCATAACTGACAAACGTGTACCAGTCTGTGATGTCGGCAGGCCGGTCCAAAGCCGTGATGGGCGCTTCGCGATGGCTAGCGGCAAACAGACTCGACGGCGTCGCCAGGAACGCCGTCAGAGCCAGAGCGACGATTGGTTTGATTTTGTTCATACAGGCTCCTTTCAAGGTGTGGGACAGTCTGTCGGCCAAGCATCTCCACACCCGAAAAGGCGCGCTGCATTTCGACCGATTCCGCCCACGACTACCAATACGAGGCAGCCTGGCGGAATGGATTCGTAGTGGGATTCGCTGTTGGAAGAAGGTGACTTACTGCACCGATCCGGGGAGCAGTTCGTCGTGTCGTGAAGAAACGATCAGAAGAATGCAGCCGTTTACTGTAGTGCTTACATCATGGATTGAGTCTCCGGCGGCGCACTGATAATCGCCGGCCCTCAAAACCACGTCGCCGACGCGAAGGTCTCCTTCGACAACCAGGCACTCCTCCGGTCCGCCGTGCCGGTGAGGAGGGTAGGAGGACCCGGGCTCCATGCGCACCAGCATCGTGACGGTATCCCGGGCGGGGTCCACGTAGAGCTGCTTCGCAAACACTCCCGGAAGCCCCGTGGGCATCCACGCGCCTTCATGTCGCCGCACGACGTGGAGTCCGGTGGGCGAAGACGGCTTCCAGGACTTCCAAACTTGCGGTCCGGTCTCTGGCGCGGCGGAGGCGATGGCGAGAACCCTTTCCCGCACCTTCGGGTGAGGACGGCTTCCAGGAAGCGCAGCCGGGAGCATGGCGGCGGTCTCCCGAAAGACGCGCAATTCGGACTCGCAAATCGCGCAGCCTTCTTTCACGTGGTCCTCAAACTCCTTCGCCTTTTGAGGCTCGAGCGCGCCTACCGCATACAGGGCGGCTAGTTCAAGGATTTCGTCCGTCACGCGCTTATGTTCCATGCCCCGATCCCTAATGTGCCTCCAGTGCAGGCTCGAGTAGTTGCCGTAGTTTCATCATCCCTAATCGGATGCGCGTTTTCACGGTGCCGAGCGGCTGCCTGAGCCTAGCCGCCAGCTCCGAATGACTTAGCCCGGAAAAAAAGGCAAGTTCGATGGCCTCCCGTTGCTCAGGCGATAATTCGCGCAGAGCCGCCCACACTAGACGGCGCTGCTGGTTCATCGCCGCTGTCTCGTCCGGGGACTCTTCGGGAGAGCGCGGCTCGGCGAGACTCTCGAGCGGGGTCTCCTTCTCCCTCCGCGTCGCCCTAGAGCGCAGGCGGTCCAGCGCGCGGCTGCGTGCCAGCATCACCAGCCACGAGGTGGCGCTTCCCCGCGAACTGTCGAAGCTGGACGCCGTTCGCCATACCTGCGCGTAAACGTCCACGGTGGCCTCGTCCGCATCGGCGCTGTCGCCGAGGATCCGGAGCGCGGTGCCGTGCACCAACGGCGAAGTCTCGTCGTACAGGCGAGCCAGCGCATCATGGTCGCCGGCCGCCACCATCTCAACGTGCTGATTCCAGAGCCGGTGCTGCTCACGGATGCCGGCAGTGAGTTGCTCATGCTCGGTCGCGGCAGGGGCCATCTTAGCTGATACGGCCTTGCGCCCGGCTTTGGATTCACTCATGGGAAGGCCCCGAGTCCCCCCTTCGGAATTGCCTGACAGTATAGCACCCGAAATCCAGGAGAACCTGTGTTGAAGCGGGGAATATCGTTGCAGCTCGGAGGGAAGTAGCCGCGCTTAGCGGTTTCGGCCCAGACAAATGCCGCGCTGCACCCCTAAGCTCCGGAGCGCAGCGCAGGCTAGGAATTCACAATAGGGTCAGAAATCGAACCGCAGGCCGAGCTTGATCACCCGCGGACCGGCGCCGTTGCCACGTCCCGTAGTGCCAGTGATGCGTCCGGCGTTCAGCGAGCTGATGTTCGTGTTCGGGTTGCCGAAGTTCGGGTGGTTAAAGATGTTGGTCGACGTCATGCGTAGTTGCAGCCGGGCCTTTTCGCCGACATTGATGTTCTTGAACAGCCCGTAGTTGAAATTCACCAGGCCCGGCCCAACAATGACGCCCGGCGCGCTGTTTCCAAGCGAGCCTAAGGCGGGCTGGCGGAAAGCAGCGGAATTGAACCACCGCTGAGTTGTCGCGTTGTCGATCTTCGGGTCGCCGACCAGGTCGGGACGGCCGCCCCAAACCCGGGCGTACGCTGTGTCGGGGCAATCGCCACACCATGGATCCAGAAATTGCCCACTCTGTAACGTCAGAATGTACGACGATTGCCAGTTCCCGATGGCCTGCTGCATCCAGCCAGGGAGGGAAGAACCGAACTGCTTGCTCTTGCCGAACGGAATCTCCCAGACGCCGCTCGACGTGAAGCGATGCCTGCTCACTCCGTTCTCATTCCCGGCGTCTCGCTTCAGGTCCCATGCGTATTCAGGCCAGGCCAGGAAATCACTTCCGCGGGCATTCGTGACCACCTTGGCGTGTGTGTAACCGGCCTGGAAGGTCAGCCCCTTCGAGAATTTCCGCTGGAGTTCGAACTCAAACAGGTGCCCGATTTCCGAGCCGCCATTCCGGAACTGGTAGACATTCCAGAAGTTCGGATAGACGAGATTCCACTGGTTATCGGGATTGTTACTGGCGCGCGGTTGGTTCAAGTCCGGGTAGTAGAAGAGTTGAGTGGTATGGTGCCCGCGGTAGCTCGCGCGTGCGACTGTCGAGGCCCCGAGTTGCCGTTCGAGCGTGAGATTCCATTGCTCCGTGTACGGCGTACGGATCTTGTTCACACCCGACGAGATGCTCACGCCCGGGAAGTCGCCCGATCCAACCAGACTGAACGGGTTCGACAGGTTGAACAGCGGAGCACCATCCCGAAGCTGGTTTTGAAAATGCTGGTTCAACTGGAACGGACCGCCCGCGTAGGGGTCGATGACCGCCCAGGTGAGAAGGGGAGTGTAGTACAACCCGCCGCCGCCGCGGATCACGAATTGACTGCCGAGACGATAGGCAAAGCCCACCCGAGGTCCCCACGTATTGTCGGCTTTCAGAAGCGACCGCTCGTTCTGGAATCCCGCGGCCGACGCTGTGACGATCGGGATGTTCTTCGGGAAAACCGGGCTGACGAGAGTGTCGATGACTTTCTGGTTTGGCACCACAAGACTGCCGGTGTTCGCATCGAACGCAAACCGCATATCGTGTACGTCCACCGGTGTGCTGGTTGTTTCGAATCGAAGACCCAGGTTGACCGTGAGCCGCGGCGTCACCGCCCAGTCCTCCTGGATGAATGCTGCCATGGTGCGGTAACGCGCCATCACCTGCGGCGACCGGTCGTGCGTGCCGCTCGAGAAAGGAATTCCGAGCAGGAAGCTGGCGTACCCGTATCCGCCTTCCGCGTTGGCATTCTGCGTGCCAAACGCACGGAAGTCCAGCGCGCCGAAGATGTCGTCGTTGCTGCCGGCGTCCTCGTCCACCAGGTAGTGCCGGTAGGTGAACCCCGCTTTGACCACGTGTTTTCCCAACGTGAACGTCACCGTGTCGGAGATGTCGTTGGTTCTCTGGTCCCACCCCGTGTCAGCGTACGCCCACAATGTGGCGAAATCCGAAATGGCCACTCTCGGAACACCGTGCAGACCCTTCTTTGCATCCATATTTGGCACGTTCAGTCCCCAGTCGCTGACCACCTCCTCGCCGAGTGGCGTGCCGTTATAGATTGAAAAGTCGCGGGTGAATCCCCAGCGGATCTGATTCAGGACCCGGGGTCCGAAAAGATGCGTATGTGAAACATAGGCGTTGGTCGCGTTTCGGTACTGCTCCCGGTTGAAGTACGGCAATCCGTTCAGGTTTCCCGGCTCCGGATCGTGACGGTAGTTCAGGCGCATCGAGATGGTATCCCGGCCGTCCCGAAAATTGTGGTCGCCGCGGACCGTGGGGAAATAGCTCGTGGCACGGGTGCTATAGAACTGCCGGTAGTTCTCCGAGATCGCACCGGAGCCGCCGAAGTTCGGAAGTGGGAAGTACTTCTCGGCCTGAATTCGCTTCGAGATCTGGCTGATCCGGCTGGACGGTATCACGTTGTCTTGAAACGGCAGTCCATTCGACGGGTCGTAAACCGTCACCCCCAAAGGGGTCACCTCCGAGAAATCCCCGCTGCGCATCTTCGCTGTCGGTACGGACGCAATGTCCCAATACCCGCCCGGCGCGATCCGATCCTCCCAGTTGAAAAAGAAGAAGGTCCGGTTCCTGCCGTCGTAAACCTTTGGAATATAAACCGGCCCGCCGACGCTCCCGCCGACTTCGTGAAGCTGCGGCCCCTTGCCCTTTGCGTGCGAGAAGTAACCCGCCGCGTTAAATGCGTAGTTTGAGTGGTCCCAGAACCCGCTGAAGTGCAGATTGTTCGTACCCGAGCGGGTGTTCAGGGAAATCGTGGCTAAGTCACCGTATTCAGCCGTGGGAGTCGCTGTTACGAACGAGATGTCCTGGATTGCCTCCATCGACATGCCCATAATCGGACCGCCCCAGGCACCCCATGCGGGAGCCATCGCGCTGACCCCGTCCACCGAGTAGTAGCCAAAGCTGCTTCTCTGCCCGGCGATGTAGCCGCCATCGTAGTTGGACGACGTGATGTAGCGGAAATTCGTTGAGAACCTGCTGGCAAGAGGAAGATTTACGAGCTCATCCCGTGTCAGAATGTCGCCCAGTTGCGCATTCTCGGTGTTGAGTGTTGGCGCCTGCGCCTGCACCTCAA
>JAEHDI010000919.1 GCA_016880505.1 Bryobacterales bacterium
GCATCCCAAGGCCGTCCGTTCCGGGAGTTCGCCTCGCTCGCGTAAGCGCCCGCCCGGCGGGTTCCACGGAGTCGAGTCTAGAGGAGGTGGACGGGGCGGGGCTTTTCGAGGCGGCGGCGCAGGCGGGCGGCACGGTGGCGAAGTTCCTCCGTATCACCTAACTCGATTGCTGTGGAAGTGAACTCGAGCGCCATGGCGTAGTTCCTCTCGCGGTGTTCGTAGTGCTTGGCCAACTCTTCGAGGGCGGGGATCCGGAACTGGTTCTGTATGGAAGCAAGCTCCGTGAACGCGGCCAGGGCGGCGTCCTCACGGCCGAGACGTTTTTCGACTGTCGCGATCTCCCAAAGTGTGCGGAAAAGCAGGTCGTCGCCCAGCCCGCGTTCGACCGCGCGCCTGAGCAGGGCAAGCGCCTCTTCATGACGCTCGGCCTTGAGCAGCCAGCGCGCGAGCCCGACCCAGTCGGCGCCATGGTGAAGGGGCGCCTCCTCGGGCGACCGGAAGGCGAGCGGCACGAGACCCGTGAGGCAGGCGAGGGTCAGGATGTCGATGGCGTTGTGATGGAAGATGGGAACGAGACGGGCGGCCTGGCGTGTGCGAAGGTACTCGAAATACACGTAGGGGATCATTTCTCCAGGGATGTCGCCCTCGCGCTCGACGCCGAGGATCTGGTATTCCAGTTCGACGAGGCGGCAGCTTTCCAGGCGCAGTTTCCAAAGACGACGCGCGCCGAAGAGCAGATCGAGATGGGCAAGGCGGCCGAACGGAGGCCGGGAGCGCGCCATGCGGAACCGCGTCTCAAGGAGCGGCTGGTCGTAGGCTTTGCCATTGTAGGTGATCAGTACGTCGAACTGCGAAAGGTGCTGCTCGATCGCGTAGAGAAGGCTGGCTTCCTCGCAAAGATCCCGCATAAAGAACTGGCGGACGCGGAACCCCTCGGGAGTGATGCGGCCGATGCCGACGAGGAAGGCATAAGTGCCGGTCCCGCCGGCGAGGCCGGTGGTTTCGGTGTCGAGGAAGGCCCAACGCAACGGCGGCGTGTGAGGCACCGTGCCCTCGGACAGTGAATCCAGAAGGTCCTCGGGCAGTTCTTCGAGGTTCGAGATGTCCATGCTGCCGTGGCGGCGGTGGCGGGCGTAGAGCTTTTCGGTCTCGAAGTGGCTGCCATGCGGGGTTTCGACGACCTCGCCGCTCAGAAACTCGTCGATGAAGTAGTGAAGCGGGAGGTCGGGGAAGGGCCGGTCTTCGGCCGGCTGCGGAGCCGGGGCAGGAGCGGGCGAGGCGTACTTCCGGTCGATGCGCCGGATCTTGCGCCGGAGGATGGCGAGCTGTTCGTGAATATCGTCCACGCCCTATTCGCCTTTTCTTTGCCCACTATAGAACGGCGGAGGCGCGAAGTTCAAGACAAGAGATGTCGAGGGGTGGGCTAGCGGCCTCGCTCGCGCGGTCAAGATCTCCATTTCCAGTCGCGGACTTCCGGCAGATCGTCCCCATACTTCTCGATATGCCGCCGGTGGTCGACGAGTTTGTCCCGCAATTCCTGCTTCAGATAGGCGCTGCAAGCCCGTAGCTGCGGCAATCGGTCGATTACGTCCATAGCCAGGTGGAAGCGGTCCAGGTCGTTGAGAACAGCCATATCGAAGGGCGTCGTAATCGTCCCCTCTTCCTTATAGCCGCGGACGTGGAGATTGTCGTGGTTGGTCCGGCGATATGTCAGGCGGTGAATCAGCCAGGGGTAACCGTGGTACGCGAAAATCACCGGCTTGTTCGTTGTGAACAGCACATCGAAGTCCCTGTCCGGC
>JAEHDI010000920.1 GCA_016880505.1 Bryobacterales bacterium
GCACTTCTGGGACAACGCGGATTCCGACGGGGTCAATCAACTGCACTCCGGCCCCCGCGACAAATCCCCGCAAGGTTCGCCGTTCCGGAGTCCTTGGCGTAGTGTCGCAGCACTGTCTATCGCCGGTGCCAATCGTCGTGTCGATCGAGGTACGGATATTGGAGACCCTGCGGAGCGCACCGCCGCCCTCCAAGAACCAGCGCGGACCCCTCTGATGACGGTCTTTGCCGTAGTAGCGGACGAGGACGGGGAGGTCGTAAAACTTGGCCCGGGTATCTTCATTCCGCACGGTAAGCGTGCGTTCGTCGGCGCTGGTATTGGGATCGTCCCTGCCCTCAATGATGTCGCTGTTCATCTTGTACCCGGCTCTGCGCTGAAACAGGCTCACGTTCACCGCGAAACGGTTTGTGATCGCCGCCTGGAGATTTAGTCCGTACCCGACACGCCTTGACGCGCCTGCCGTCGCGTAGAGGGCGTCAAACGCGGGGGTCGCCGTGAATGCCGAAGTCGTGCGGTCCGGCACGAGACGAAGCCCGACGACACTCAGCGTGGCGCCCAGCGAGAGACGGCGGACATAAGCCTTCTGCCGCACCTCTTGCTGAAGAGCCGGAGGATTCTGAGTCTGAGCATAAAGCGAGGCGCCGCATAGCAGCGCGCCGGCGAGACACACGAGGTTTTTCATCAGAACAATGGGATTGAAACCTCATCGTACCATCGACGCGGCCGGCTTTGCCCAGCTACGGCTCGAGCTTCAGCGTAGCCACGACGCCGGAGTGGTCGGAGCCGTACGGCGCGACGAGCCCAGTCCGCTCGACGGCCCGGATTTCCAGCGGACCGCGCACGAAGATCAGGTCGATGCGCTCGAATGGCGCCGCCGGCGAAGTAAACGGCGGCGCCGGGAAATGGTCCTCCAGAAACAGCGGCCACGTGTAGCCGGGATCGTTCGCGTGAAGCGCCTGCCAGGCCTCGGTGAATCCGGCCTGCTGCAGCAGTAACACGCTGTCGGGCTTATCCAGCGCTGCCGGAGACCTACGGAGAGCCATCGGCCAGGCGTCATAGCGGCGGGGCGCATCCAAGTGCGGAGAGGGGATCACCTGCCGGTTATGTTACCGATCAACGCCGCTACTGAATCACGGCCAAGGAGTAGATTGGACAAAAGTGGTCCCAAGCTCAAACTCCTAATGCCTTGATCTCTTCCTTAATCGCCTTGGCTTAAGAGTTTTCGGGCGGCAGGTTTCCTGGCGCCAGGAAAGCACACGCCAGTTGTTCCACGGTAGTTGTCAGTTGGTCTTAGGAAACCAGCTTACGCTGTTGGTCTTCCGGTATCTCCGGGCCTCGTGGTACCTGCGAATCGTCAGAGTGCCCGGGCTAGCGAAATAGAACCTGGTTGTTCAATAGCCGATGAGCAAAATACCCTTCAGAGGTAGCTGAAGCCGCCCGCTAACGTAAAGCGTTTCGAGGAAGCTCTCAACCTTGGTGAAGTCGTCCGAATTGCGATATCTGTTCCGCACAGCGATCGCAAGGTAAAGAACATCATGCATCATGCACGCCTGAAAAATGTCCTTGAGGAATTGGTTGTTGTCAACCGCACGGCCCGCCTCGACTTCAAGAACCCATCCCTTACTAGAGGCATGGGCGTCAGCGTTGAAGCACTTCAACACCTTGCCTTTTCGCCCAAACAGCACAGGGACGACTATCTTGCCCTCGGCGGACTTGCCTTTCTCGACTCGAAATCCGAGTTTCTCCAGGCCCGGTCGAAGTCGTGCCATCACGGTGTCGCTGGGTTGGTCAGTCCGTGTCCTCGAATCGATGACTTCCGCCACTTCTTCAAAGAGCGCCACGATAAGAAGGCCGAATTCGGGTGGAGGTGACGACTTCGGGAAGTATACCCAGTTGATTTGTGTGGACTCACTCATGGAACGTTGAAGTCCCCAACCTTCCCCTCGTATTTGCAGTCGAAACATACGGCTGCCGAGTCATCACTGTAGTCGATTGTGCCGTCTTCGGCATCGCTGCTACCGTCGTCGGATAACAGAACCCGCATGAAGACTTCAACCTCAAACGGGCCGTAGGAGCCGCACTTGGGACAGCGCTTTCCGTAAAGGCAATTCACATTTGGGTTAACCCTCGATTCACCGGTACCCGAGGCATCCACCCTGTTGGCCATCGCAACGGCTTCTCCTTTCCCGTCCCGACGACTGTATATTAAACCGCTTCTCCCTCCATCGTCGCAAGACCGTCTGACGGCCTTGTCTAGAAGAGCCGCTGCCGTTCCTGTGTCTCCGGATGCAGAAAAAACGGGCGTTCCTTGCTCGGCTCCATCCTGCCGTGAGCTTATTTGGTGTTAAAGGCGTGGTGCGGATGAGAGGACTTGAACCTCCACGCCCTTGCGGGCACATGGACCTGAACCATGCGCGTCTGCCAGTTCCGCCACATCCGCACGGATGTTGAATTCGTTTCTATTGTCCCGAAGCGTCGTGCCCCTGTCAAATTTCCATCGCTCCGACGCATTTACGCAAGGATCCGGCGAAGCTCCGCGACCGACTCGGAGCGCCCGGCATAGGCCGGCATCGGGTTCTCGTAACCCTTCAACGTCACGGTGCGCACGTCAAACAAATGAGAGACGTCGGCAAACTGGGCAAGGCGCGCCACCGTCTCCTGACCCAGCACCACGTCGCAGCCAACCTCCTTGGTCGCCGTCTCCAGCCGGAACGCCAGGTTCACAGCTTCGCTCACCGCGGTGTAGTCGGATGCGGCCACACTCCCGATATTGGCCACCGAAGCCAAGCCCGTGTTGACTCCCGCGCCGATCCGGATCGCCGCGTCGAGCCCGACCCGCTTCTGCAGCCCGGCCGCCGTGTCGAAGATTTCCGCCAGGGAGGCGAATACACCCGCCAGTTCCCGGCGCTCGGAGGTCTCGCGCTGGTGCACCCAGAACGCCATCACGGCGTCGCCGATGTACTTCTGCCCCCACGCGCCGTGCTCCGCCAGGACTCTCCCGCACTCGCCGAAGAATACGCTCATCATCTCCGACAATCGTGCCTCCCCGATCCGGCGGGAGAGCCCGGTGAA
>JAEHDI010000921.1 GCA_016880505.1 Bryobacterales bacterium
CTGGGTTTCAACTGGAAGATCGGCATCGGACTGATCACGTCGCTTGCTGCGCGCGAGGTGATCGTCGGCACACTGGGCACAATCTACGGGATGGAGGGCGACGCGCAGTCCATCGGCCTTCAGGCGGCGTTGCGGCAGGACCTGCACCTCGGCGGCGCGGTGGCGCTCCTGGTCTTCTTTGCCTTCGCGATGCAGTGCATGTCGACGATTGCGGTGGTGCGGCGCGAGACTGGTGGCTGGAAATGGCCAGTGCTGCAGTTCTGCTACATGGGCGGACTGGCGTACGCAGGCGCGCTGGTGGCCAACCAGTTGATCCGTGTGTGGGCGGGCGGCTGAGCCGGAGCGTCACCCCGGCAGCGTCGTGCTAGCATAAGAAATTCCAACACAGTTTCAATCCTTCCATGCGCAACGTAATCATTGTCGGATCCGGCTGCGCGGGCAACACGGCCGCAGTTTATGCTGCCCGCGCCAATCTGAAACCCCTGGTGGTCACCGGCTACGAACCTGGCGGACAGCTATCCCTGACCACGCTGGTGGAGAACTTCCCCGGGTTCCCGGAAGGCATCAACGGGCCGGAACTCGTCGAGAACATCAAGAAACAGGCGGAGAGTTTCGGCGCCGAGTACATGAACGGAACGGTGATCGAGGCGGACCTAAGCAAGCGACCGTTCCGGCTGAACGTGGATGGTGAGTGGCAGGAAACAAGGACCCTGATCATCGCATCCGGCGCGTCGGCGCGCTGGCTCGGACTGCCCAACGAGCAGAAGCTGATCGGACACGGCGTGAGCTCATGCGCCACCTGCGACGGTTTCTTTTACCGCGGCAAGAAGATCATGGTGATCGGCGGGGGAGACTCGGCGATGGAGGAGGCGAGCTTCTTGACGCGGTTCGGCTCCGAGGTCACGGTGGTCCACCGGCGCGACGAGTTTCGCGCCTCGAAGATCATGCTGGAACGCGCGCGTGCCAACCCGAAGATCAAGTGGCTCACGAACACAGTTGTGGACGACGTCCTCGACGTGGAGAAGGGGGTCGTCACTGGCGTGCGTCTGAAAAACACGAAGAACGGCCACACATGGGAGCAGGAGGTGGACGGCTTCTTTGTGGCGATCGGCCACATCCCGAACACCAAAGTCTTCGAGGGCCAGATTGAACTGGATCCGGACGGTTACATCGTCTCAAAAGGCGGGGCGCGGACGAGCGTGACAGGCGTTTTTCACGCCGGGGACGTACAGGACCGGGTCTACCGGCAGGCGATCACCGCAGCCGGGATGGGCTGCATGGCGGCCATGGAGGCGGAACGGTTCCTGGAGGCGGAAGACCACCAACGCAACCTCCCCGTCCCGCCGGTGGCGTAACTAGAGGGACGGCGGCTGGGGAGACTCATGACGACTGTGCGACGTAGAGATTTTCTTAGCCTGATGGCTGCGGGCGCTGCGGCGGGAACGGTCGCCGCAAAGCAGAAGATAGTTTTGGTCGGCGGCCACCCGTGGGTCTATGCGGCAACACAGCCGGAGTACGACATCACGCCCGTGCTGGACCGGATCTTCGAGGACATGAGCGCTGCGGGGATGGACGCGATCGAACTGATGCACACAGCGCTTCGCCCCGACGACTCCGTGGCGCGAATTCGGGAACTCTCCCGCAAACACAAGCTGCCGGTGCTTGGCACGTCGTACTCGGCCAATATGTGGAAGCGGGACGAGGGCGACGCAATCCTGAAGGACGCGAAGCTGTTGATCGGGCGGCTGGCGCAGGTGGGCGGCCGCACGCTCGGGACGTCCGTCGGAAGCACAGGCCGGCCCAAGACGGACGAGGAACTGGACACGCAAGCCGGCATCCTGCGGAAGATCATGGCGGTTTGCGCCGACAACGGCGTCGTTCTGAACCTGCACAATCACACCTACGAGGTGGAAAACAACGAGCACGACCTGAAAGGGACACTGGCGCGCATCCCTGAGGTGAAACTTGGGCCTGACATCGGGTGGCTGGTGAGCGCGGGCATCGACCCGGTCGACTTCATCCGCCGCCACGGGAAACGGATTGTTTTCGCGCACCTTCGCGACGCGAACGCGGACCGCTCATGGCCCGAGGCGATGGGCGAAGGAGTGATGGACTACGGCGCGGTAGCGCGCGAATTGCGCAAGACCGGTTTCGCGGGGGACCTGGTGATCGAGCTCGCTCACGCGCGCGCTTTCAAGCCCACCCGACCGCTGCGGGAGAGTCTCCGAATGAGCCGCGAGTACGTGCGGAAGACGATGGGGTACTAGCTACCGGTCGTCGGCCCCTTTGCGCTGGTAGGGCTCGTTGATGTACTTTGCCGCGATTTCCTGGGCGCCCTGGGTGTTGTCCTTCGTGCGAACAGCCAGCTTGTACTCATTGACGGCGCGTTCGCGCTGTCCGGTGATGTCGAAAATCATCCCGAGGTTGAGGTGGGACCAAACCTCGACCCAGGCCGGATCGAGGCTGCCGTTCAGCGCTTCCCGGAATGCGTTGGCCGCGGACTGATAGTTGCTCTGCTTGAAGAACACCTCGCCGACACGGTACTGCGCGAGGGAGTTGTTCCGGTCGACTTCCAGCGCCTTCGAATACTCCTTCAGCGCATCGCCGAACTCACCCACCTCGACGAACTGCTCACCGCGGCGTATCGCCACCGCCACCCGGATCGGATTACTGAAGCGCAACACGCGGTTGTTGGGGTCGAGGGTAACCGATTTCGGCTTGCCGAACGTCTCGACGATGAACTCGGAGGAGGTGCCGACGACCTCGATGCGCTTCTCCTCGGGATTGCCCTCGGTCTCGATCTTGAGGTCGACCGGCATGCGGAAGGTATCGAGGTCCTGGGTTACCTTGCCCATGACCCGAAAGCCTTTTTGCGTGCGGAAGATCGTGTATTCGCTCTTGAACTCGGGAGCGCCGGTGGACTCGATCCACTGAATGAAGAAGTACTGCAGGTTCGTGGCCGTAAGTTCCTCGGCCGCCTTGCGCAGATCGCCCGTGTTCACCGACTGCCAGGCGTGTTTCTCTGGAAGCTGCTTCAGCAACTGGAAGAACTTCTCGTCGCCGATCACTGAGCGGAGCATGTGATAGACGGCAGCTCCCTTGCCCGCGGTCAGCGCCCAGAACTCCGGGGAGTAGTCTTCGACACGGGAAACCTGGATGAGCGGCGGGCTGTCCACGGTGAGCGCCTCGATGTACGTCTCGCGGACTTCGTTCTCCATGGCCGCGGGGCCGTTGGCCTGTGCGACGTAGAGCAACTCCGCATACCGCGCTGCCCCGTTTGTGATCCAGAGGTGATTACGCGACTCGGCGGAGAGGAGCGTACCCCACCACTGGCGGGCGATCTGGTTGGCGAGCAGCCGGGAGTTCACCTTGTCGCCGATCGAACGCGGCGAGAGGAAGATGACGCCAGTGGTAGCGTAGCCGTTCGGGGCGCCGTTCTCGGTCTGCACGAACGTAAGGTTCGCCTGGGGCGGCAGGCCGAACACGCTGGTCAGGTAGGTCATGACCTTGCCGGCTTCCTGGCCATACGGGCCGGCCATCTCGCGTGCGGCGTCGCGGAAGTAGAGATCGGAGGTGACGCCCTCGGAAGCGATTCGCAGCGGATCTCCCTGCACCACCGCGATGCTGCCGGGGAACGCAGGCTGGCGCGTGGTGAACGTGTATGCAAGTTTACCGCCCGTGACCTGCGCGACCTGTTCCGAACCGCCGGCGATCACTTTATTGCCCGCCGGCACGGTTACTTTGATTTCCGCAGTGTAACGGTCTTCGGTGTAGCCGCTGACTGGAAACCAACGAGCCGGATAGAGCAGGTAGGAGTGGTCGCTTTGGATCGACGCGAAGCGGACACCATAGACCGGCGATTCTTCTTTGCCGGTCAGGACGCCGTCGTAGCGGAACGTGAGGGTGACTGTCTTGCCTTTCTCCAGCGCCTCGGGAAAGGCGACGCGCACCGTGAAGTCGTTGCGGGACCGTGAAGCCCCCAGTTCGCGGCCGGATTCATCCTCCACTTTTGAGACGTTTAGTGCATTGTGAAGTTCAAAAACGACGGACGAGATCCGGTCTTCCTGAGTGGTGAAACGGACCGATGCCGTGCCGGCGAGCGACTGGGTGTTCGGGTTGATCTCGGCGTTGATGACGTAGTGCTCGACATCGATGCGCGGGCGGCCTTCTTGTGCGAACGAAGAAGCAACCGTGCCAAGAACCGCCACCGCGATCCACAACTTACGACTCATTTGTATCTCCGTGGTTAAGTACCTGCTGTACCGCGGCGGCTGCCCGCTCGAGCGGATCCCCGCCGGTCGAGAGGAGCGCCGCAACATCTCTCAGGTCCCGCCTCATCACATCCCGTGCGGCCGGACTTTCAATCAGCCGGATGGCCTCCGCCGCCAGACGGTCCCCTCTCATTTCATTCTGCATCAGTTCCGGAACAACCGCTCGTCCCGCCACCAGGTTCACCATCGAATAGAACGGCACATCCACCAGAAACTTGCCCATCAGCCAACTGATTCCAGTCACCCGGTAGTAGATGACCATGGGAGTGCCGAGCAGCGCCGTCTCGATGGTCACGGTACCACTGGCAGCCAGCGCCAGGTCCGCGTGAGCGATAGCGTCCCATGTTTCTCCCTCCACGGGAGTCACCGGAGCGTCGCTAAGAAGCGAACCGAGCCACCCACCACCGGTGTGACGAAGCAAACCCGCTGGCAGCGCCAGCACGAACTGCGCGGTACGATTCCTCCGCATGATGCCGCGAACTGCATCGAGGACCGTTGGGAGGTGACGAGTGATCTCGCCCCGCCGGCTGCCCGGGAGCAACACGATGAGCGGATTCTCCCCGTCGAGACGGTGCCTCCGGAGGAAATCCTCCCGGGAAACGGAAGGCTTCACCATCCGGGAAAGCGGGTGACCGATATACTCCGCCGGAACCCCGTGGCGCCTAAAATACGACTCCTCAAAAGGAAAGATGCATAACAGACGGTCTATGTTGCGCCGAATTGAGGAAATTCTTCCCTTCCGCCACGCCCAGACCTGAGGCGCCACCAAATAGACGACGGGAATTCCAAGGGCTTTCAGCCGCCGAGCGACACGAAGGTTGAAGTCGGGGCTGTCGGTCAGGATGGCCAGATCAGGCCTCTCGCGGCGCGCAGCATCGATCAGACGGCGGTATTCCCCAAAAATTCTGGGAATATGCGCGACGACCTCCAGCAGCCCCACGACAGCCAGACTGGCCGCATGAACCACCGGCCTCACGCCGGCTTGTTCCATGTGGTGACCCGCGCACCCGAAGAAGGAGGCGTCCGGGAGGCGGCGGCGGAGGCGCTCGACAAGGCCGGCGGCATAGAGATCACCGGAAGCCTCGCCGGCAGAAACCAGGATCTTGGGGGACACCAAGGGCTAGTCTAGCAGGGAGGCTTGAGGACGCGACGCTGCCGCCATCCCGGCAGCGGCCCGGAAAGAGAAGAAACAACCGATCCACATCTTCGACGCCCATTTGCACTGCCCGAGCGATGACGGCGTCGTGTGGCAGTGGCACCCGGTAACGAAGACGTTCGAGGAATTCCTGAGCTATTGCACAAAGGACGGTTTCTCGGCGCGTGTGGTGAACCCGATGTTCATCGACTAGGCGTTGCGAGAGATTGAGGGGCGGCGGCGAGCAGGACTTTCGGGAGCCTCCTGGGGTAGTCTAGCTGTGGTCAGGAGGATTCCATGAGCCTGTTTCACAGCCACCCTCGTCCGAAGAAGTCTTCGCGCCGAAAATTCGTTTTCCTTGGAATGTTCGCTCCGATCGCGCGAGTTTCCGCGCGTAAGCCGGAGCCGGGGCCCGGGGCCGTGCCGTTGGCGCAGCCACAGAAAGGCCGGACACCCGTCCGGAAGCGGGCGCGGGTGTTCGACGCCCACTTGCACTGCCCAAGCGAGAACGGCCAAGTCTGGCAGTGGCACACGGTGACCAAGACGTTCGAGGAGTTCGTGGCCTACCTCGACCGCACCGGAGTCGAGCGCGGCATCATCAACTCCGTCCGGTGCCAGTTGGCCAAGAGCCCGCAGGAGTTCATCGCCGGGAACCGGGAGGTCGCGCGGTACGCGGAGCGCTACAAGGGCAGGTTCCTGGGAGCGTGCGTGGTGAACCCCATGTTCATCGACGAAGCGCTGCGCGAGATGGAGTACTGCCGGAAACAGTACGGCATGGTGTGGGTGGGAGAGCTGTGCAACTACACGGTGCCTTACGAATACACGGTGAAGGAGTTCGAGCTTCTTGTGGAGCAGGCGGTGAAACTGAACATGGTGCTCGACGTCCATACCGAACTTGAGGAGATGGAATTCATCATCCGCAAGTTCCCGAAGGCGACGATCGTGTTTCCCCATTTCGGCGACGGCAACGAGTACGGTCACATCTTCAAGCGGATCGACCTGGTGGCGGCGAATCCCAACTGCTACCTCGACACATCCGGCTACGGACACGACCGGGTGGGCATGCTCGAATACGCGGTGAAGAGCATCGGCCCCGATCGGGTGCTGTTCGGGTCGGACTTTTCGATCAACTGTCCTGCCACGGTCATCGCGCGCGTCGAACACGCGTTTCTGACCGAAGAACAGCGGCGGAAGATCCTCGGCGGCAATCTCGAAGCGCTGCTCGCGAAAGCGGGCTGGAAGGAAGCCTGACCTGCGGACGGAACCCGCCCAAGACAGCCGTCCGGTAGGCACTGTTTTGTTACGATGAAGTAAAGCCTACATGTCCATAGAAACCCGCCTGGACAAGCTGAGTGTCGAAGAATTCGCGGAGCGCTGCCGGGAGGCGATGACCCCGCTGGGCAGCAAGTTCTCGTATTTCCCCGCGATTCCGTTGACGGAAGAAGAAGTTCAGGAGTATCTCAACGAACCGATTGCGGCGCTGCCGCCGGCGCTGATCGCCGCATTGCCTAACCTGGCGCTGGTGCTGGTGCCGTACCTGGAA
>JAEHDI010000922.1 GCA_016880505.1 Bryobacterales bacterium
CTTCGACCATGGCGCGGGGCGTCGACAGGCTCTTGCCGAGCAGCAGCCGTCGTGTGCGCTCGTCGAAAGCTGCGACGTCGGTGAAGGTCCCACCGATGTCGGCGGCAAGGCGCAGGCGTTCCGGATGAGGCGCGGCAGACACCATGAGGCTTGGTCGCTCCTTGTGTTCCTGTGCCGGTCGTTGCCGGCGAGCCGCCTTTGTGGCGGGATCGATTTCGGGGTAATATCCGAATTCCTCATTGGCAAATTGTTTGTCCAATAGCAAATGGAATCTACGATGGCGAAGCAGCGGAAAGGCATACAGTCCGTCGAGCAAGGCGTTAAGCTTCTGGAATCGCTGATCGTTTCCGGCAAGGCGCTGCCGCTGAAGACGCTTGCGCAGACGGCCGATATGTCACCCAGCATGGCGCACCGGTACCTGACGAGCTTCATCCGCGCCGATCTCGTGCACCAGGATCCGAGCAGCGGCTTCTACGATCTTGGCACTTTCGCGCTACGGCTCGGCATGGCGGCGCTCAATCGCACCGATCTGATCCAGGTCGCGGATGACGAATTCCGCCAGTTGGTTGCACGGGTGAATGTCGACGGTCACTTGTCGGTTTGGGGTGACTACGGGGTGACGATCGTTCGCGTGCACAACCGGGCCATCCCGATCCTGTCGGATCTCCGCCTCGGCACCGTTCTGCCGCTTGCCGACTCCGCGGCCGGCCGTGTCTTTCTTGCGTTTCACAAGCAGGCGGCGATCAAGCCCATCCTGAAATCCGAGCTTGCGCGCATGGAGGAGCCGAAACCTTCGACGCAAGACCTTGCCGCAATCGCCGACCCCGTCAAACGGGAGGGTTTCGCCTGGATCGACGGGCAGGTGTTTCACGGGTACCGGGCGATCGCTGCGCCGATCTTCGACATGCAGGGCGCGCTGCGGGCGGCCATGTCGCTCGTCAGCAACCAGGCGTCCCTCGTAAAATTTCCTAATCCCGTTGCCGACGATCTGCTTGCGACGGCAAAACGCGCTTCTCAGCGGCTGGGATGGCAGCCGTAGACGTACAGGAGAAAGATCATGAAGACTCAGCGACTTCTTATCGTTCTCACCGTTTTCAATCTCGGGCTCCTGATGTTTTTGCTCGTGGGCTTTCGCTTTCTTCCCCGATCTTTCGAGGTGAACAGCGTCGGATCGGTGCTCCGAGGTCGCGCGCTCGAGATCACTGACGACGAGGGAAGAGTTCGAGCAAGCATCAAGTTGTACCCATCGTCCGTCCTGCCGGACGGCACCACCTATCCAGCAACTGTCCTGCTTCGCCTGGTTGATTCCCAAGGGCGGCCCAACGTAAAGCTCGCCGCCACGGAAGATGGTTCGGTCATGGCCCTTGGCGGCGAATCTGACCCGACCCATGTTCAGATAAAAGCGAGAGGCACGACCACGTCCTTGACGTTGACCAACAAGGACGAACGGCAGCAACTCATCAAGCCGTAGAGTCTACCGAGATCTGAAGGCGAGTCAGTGTGCCGCTGGTGCCTGCGAACTTCGGAGTAGGGATACTAGGCAGGTTTGGCACACAACGCTTCCTCAAATGCTCTGACGATGGCCTTGATCAGGCGTCCCGTGATCCTGTCCCTTTGCCACAGCGCGGTCATCTCTACGGGTGACGGCTCCCAATCAGGCAGGACGGGAACGAGCGCGCCGGTTGCCATGGCATCCTCGATCAGGAACACGGGCAGATTGGCGATGCCAAGACCAGCGCGGGCAGCGTCGACAAGAATGGTCTGGCGGTTTGCGGCAAAGCCGATCCTGGGGCGCACGATTGCGCCTGTCCCGTGAGCATTTTTTAGATCCCATTCGATCAGATCGCGGCGGATCGCGAGAGCTGGCAGCATCTCCAGGTCCTGTGGCGTGCTCAGATCGGAATGTACAGCGAGGAAGGCGGGGCTCGCAACCAACGCGCGCGGCAGATCGGCGATTTTCCTGAACATGAGTTCGGAGTCCGCAACCGGTCCCATACGAATGGCGAGATCGTATCCTTCTTCGATGAGTGAGACCCTGCGATCTGAAA
>JAEHDI010000923.1 GCA_016880505.1 Bryobacterales bacterium
GTGAAGTCTTTCCTCCCGTGGTGGACCGGAAGGCCTCGCCGCCGCCGATCACCGATGCGCTGATCCAGAAGTTGAAGGAAGTGGCGCCGAAGTACGGGTTGGAGTTTCCGGCGGCCCCGGAGGGCGGGAAGAAGTGAGAGACCGTTCGGCATGCTGATCGGTCTCGCTACGGTTAGCGATACCGTCGAGTCGGGGCGACCATTCGGCGTTCGGTCGCCAGCACTCCCTTGAGGCGGGAGACAACATCAGGACGCTCCAGGACCTTATCTGGCCATCGAGATGTCTCAACGATGATGGTCTCTGCCCCTGTGCGCACGTCCGGTGGAGCGAGTCATGCGGAGAGCGCATCAGCAAGAGCACGAAGCAGTTTTGCCCCGTCACCACGCCATGCGCTGCCGTGCATACACGCGAGTGTTGCTGGGTTTGTCGAGGCAAGCTTCTCGAGCAGTACACGTGCGTTCTTCGTGTGCGAGAAGTAATCCATCTCGTGCCGGAAAGCCTCGCTCGGCCCAAGAATGTCCGACTCCGTGATGGGCGGAAGATCAGCACCTCCCTGCGTGAACAGATCGCCACATAGCAACGTAGAGGTTAGTTCTTCTGTCAGGAAGCCGCAGTCCCACGCGTGCGGCAAATGCGGCGCATCGAACCAACGCACGGACTGCTTGCCCAGACGGAGCCGCTCTCCATCGGCAAGCGCGCGGGGCGCCCGATCAGCAAGGTCACCCATCGATACCATGGCAGCAATCGTGCCGCACAGTGGTACGGCCTGCGGAGCGACGGCAAGCCATTCGTTGAGCGAGCCGCACTCGTCGGCTTCCACGTGGGAGAAAGCGATGTAGCGAAGGCTCTCGACTGGCAAAACGCTCCCGACCGCTTCACGCACCAAGGGAAACATCCTTCGCGGACCGGTGTGGAAAAGCAATGGCATGTCATCCGTGATGAGGTATTGATTGAACGAGAACCCGCCTGCACCTTCGATCGCAATTGGCGTGTTGATGCGATAGATCGCGTCAGCCACCTCATGCACATTCGTCCCGGACTGCCTGTTCGTGACAACCATCAGACTCTCCTTGCCCCCGACTCAGTGATGGCGAATCTTCCCGGAGCCTCCTGAGCTTCAGGACGCGGAGGCGGGGCGGGGCGCGCCCGCCGTCGGGGCGCCAGCGCGCGAACGGAGCGCGCCGAAGACGTAGGTCCCGACCAGAATCCCGGCCACCGTGAAGAAGGCGACCAGCTTTCCCTCGCCCAACTGGGCGAGCGCGGTGCCCGGTCAGGCGCCGCTCAGCGCCCAGCCTGCCCCGAACACGAGGCCGCCCCAGATCGCGCCCGACTGCCAGGGTTTGCGACGCACCTCCACGGCCTGACCGGTGACCGTCCGGTTCCCGCCCCGGCGCACGATCCATAGCCCGAGCGCGGAGATGGCGATCGCGGCGCCGATCACGCCGAACAGGTGGAGGTCGGTGAGCCGGAACATGCCGGCGATGGCGTTGTAGTCGGTCACGCGGCTCCGCGACAGCACGAAGCCGAAGAGAGCGCCGAAGAGCGTGAAGGCCGTCCAGTGCATGGCGCTAGCCTCCCAGGACCGCGAAGAGGAGATTGAGCACCGCGAACCCTCCGACCATGAAGGCCAGGGTCGCGACGATGCTGGAGGTGGCCCCCTGGGCGATGCCCACGATGCTGTGGCCGCTCGGGCAGCCGCCCGCCCACCGGGCGCCGGCGCCGATCAACAGCCCGCCGCCGAAGAGCAGTCCGGCCTTGGTCGTCAGCGAGCCGCCGGTCAGCGCGTCGAGCTGACCGTAGGCCAGTCCGGGCGCGAACGCGCCGGCGAGGACGGCGGCCGCCAGACCGCCGAGCGGCAACCCTACGACGA
>JAEHDI010000924.1 GCA_016880505.1 Bryobacterales bacterium
AAGGCCCCCATCAGCGTGTCGGTCATCACCCCCCGGGCTTCCTGAAGGCTCCGCTCGTCCCTCCCGCGCATGTCGATCCCAATCAGTACTTCCCGGCTGTCTAGTGTCGTAACGCTGATGTCTCCGCGGATCTTGGCAGCCAACGCTGTGCGCACCCGGCGAATTGGGGGCTGGCCCGCAAACATCACGTCCATGATCGCCCCGCCTCGGAAATCAATCCCGTAGAGAAGGCCGCCCTTCACGACGAGACTTATCATTCCAGCGGCCATGACCAAAATCGAAGCACCGATAAACGGCCACTTCCAGCGCAAGAAGTCAAATTTCGTTTGCTTGAACAGTTCCATGTGATCTACTTGGCCCCATGTTCGATTCCGTTTAGATGCCGGCCAGTGGGCGAAGGTTTCCGGTCCAGCTTATCCTGAGACTGCTGCGGAACGAGGCAAATGCGTCCCACCGCAGCTAATACGACCGGTTCAGCAGCGTGTACTCGAACTGCCGGGGGTCCAGGCCGTGTGACGCAAGCTGCCCGATGCAGTCCCGCGTCGAGTCGCCGATCGCTTCGATCCGTCGCAGCGGCAACGTCTTCGGCGTATACATCTCGAGCGCGATCCACTTGCCCGCGAGCGCCTCGCGCTCCTCCAGCGCCAGTTGCTCCGGCGCACGGCCAACGGCCGATTTCGGATCAATCCGGGGGCTTACGAAAGACATGGAACAGCGATTGTACCGCAGCGGGGCCGTTGCCCTGCAACCGCCCCTAGAACTTCTTCAGCTCCGCTACCAGCGCCGCCAGGCCCTTGCGCCGGTAGAGTTCGATCAGCCGCTGCTCCTCGGGCGAAGGGCCCGCCGCACGCGCCAGCCGCTCATCCTCCAGCGCCGCGCGGCTCGGGATCCACACCGAGCCGTCACCGAACTCCACCTGGCTCACGAAACCCGTCAGCCCCGCGATCGAGAGCGGCCTCCCCGGAGCGCCTGAGAACCGGAGCGATGCCTGCTGGGTCACGCGGCTCTTCTCTCCCGGGCCAAGCCGAAGCTCGGGATCGGAGGCAGGCACCGAGCCCGCCAGAAACTCCCGGCCCTCACGGTCCCGGATGATCCAGCCGATCTCGAAGTACCGCACCGGCCGGTTCGAACGGTTCCGCACCTCCAGACTCGGCGCGCGCGCCTCGTTGCCGGCAATCCTAGCCAGCCCGGACAAAGGCTCCACCGGAGAATCCGGAATCGCGAGGAACGCGAACTGCACGTCCCGCTCCGCCTCCACGTTGGTCGAGCGTCCCCGTGACACCCGCACGTCCAGTCGCGGGCGCTCGTCCAGCCGCGCGAGACTCCGCAGGACCGTCTTCTGCAGCGCGTCCGCGCCCTGCGCCGTTAACACCCACTTCAAATGCTGCCGGTCGCGCCGCGCTTCCATCTCCCAGACGGTCATCGTCCGCCGCGAGTTCAGCCGGTTCGGGCCGAAGAACGACAGGTCGTCGTACAGCACCCCATCCAGGCTCACCAGCACCATCGGACCACCGCCCACCAGAAGCGGGCGCAGCAGCCGCAGATCAATTCGCACCGGAAACGT
>JAEHDI010000114.1 GCA_016880505.1 Bryobacterales bacterium
AGTTTACAGCCTGACGACGGCGCTTCGCAAGGCGTGACCGCTCCAGCAGCTGCGGTATCATACGTCCAACAACGCGAGGAGGTGGTTCAGGATGACGCGGAGAGACTTTGCGAACCGCCTGGCTTGGGCCGCGGCGGGAGTGATTGTATGGAGCGAGGCGGCGCTCGCCCAGCGAGCCCTTGTGCGGGCCGACATGCCGGGCGATACGGTCTGGCTGAACGCCAATGAGAACCCGGAAGGTCCGGGGCAGGCTGCGCTCGAGGCGATGCAAGAGGTCATGCCACGGTCCTGGCGCTACCACTACCAGGAATTCGGAGAGTTCTATGCGACGGTCGCGCGGAGCGAAGGATTCGGACGGGAGCACGTGGTTGTCGGCGCCGGATCAAGCGAGATCCTGAGCATAGCGGTCGGCGTGTTCACGTCGCCCTCGCGCCCGCTCATCGCCGCGGTGCCGACGTTCGAATTGCCGGAGGGCGTCGCCCGCTCTCTTGGGCATCCTGTCGTTCGAGTTCCGCTGGCGGACGGCTACGCCTCGGACGTGAAACGCATGGCCGCGGAAGCGGAGAAGGCCGGCGGCGGCCTGATCTATCTCTGCAATCCGAATAATCCAACCTCCACCATCACCGGGAAAAGCGACCTCGCCTGGCTGGTCTCCAACCTGCCCTCCAACACGTTGCTGCTACTCGATGAGGCGTACCTCCATTTCAGCGAGAGCCCCGAGCTGGAGACCGGACTCCGGTACGTACGCGAGGGCAAGGATGTCGTGGTGGCGCGGACCTTTTCGAAAATCTACGGAATGGCGGGCCTCCGAATCGGGTTCTCGCTCTCAAAGCCTGAATTGACGCGGCAGATGGAACCATTCCGGAACAGCGTTATTTCGATCGTCAGTGCGCGGGCCGCGAAAGCCGCTCTTGTGGAGGCGGCAACTCTGGTCCCGCAAAGGCGCGCGAAGCTGGCGAAGATTCGCTCCGGGCTCTGTGCCTGGTTGCGCGAGCGTAATGTCAAGTACCTGGAGCCGCACGCCAACTTCGTGATGATCGACCTGGGGCGCGAGGTGACGTCGGTTCTCCCCGAAATGTATCGCCGCGGTGTGGCGCCTGGACGGCCGTTCCCGCCACTCACAAACATGATGCGTGTCACAATCGGTACGGAAGCGGAAATGGAAAAATTCAAGAAAACATTTGCGGAGGTCATGAGCGTCTAAATGCATGCGTCCCGTTCTCTTCTCATGTGGATTATGATTGCGGCTCTGACGATGAGCGCCGCTGAGCGAAAGGTTATTGTGCCCGCGGGTTCCGCCAAACCGGTGGGTCCGTACAGCCCCGGTATCATGGCGGGCGACTACCTGTACGTCTCCGGCCAGGGCGCCCGAGACGCTCAGGGGCAGATGCCGGCGACGTTCGAGGAACAGGCGCGGCTCTGCCTGCAGAATGTGAAATTGATTGTCGAGGGCGCGGGGCTGACTCTCCGCCACGTTGTTTACTCCCAGGTCTATCTGGCCGACATGAACAACTACGGGACCATGGATCGCTTATGGACGGAGTACTTCCCTGAGGCGCAGCCGGCGCGGGCTGTGCTTGGCGTTCAGCGCATGCCGACGGACACGCCGATCGAGATCAACGCCGTCGCGGTTCGGGAACTTGCCGGAAGGAAGAACGTCGAGGGCGGAGGCGTGCTGACGCATGACCGTTTGTATCTGACGGGGGCTTTCGGTGTGGATCAGGCTACCGGCCGGGTCCCGGATGATCCGGCCGCGCAGGTGCAGGCCGCACTCGACGGCATGAAGCGGGTGCTGACGGCGGCGGGTCTGGACTTCCGGCACGTCGTCTTCGTGAATCCGTACCTGACCGCCGAAATGCCGATGGGGGTGATGAACCGCATCTACGCGAGCCATTTCGAGTTCGGCAACACTCCGGCACGGGCGACGATTGAGGTGGCGAGCCTGCCGCACGGGGCGCGGATCGAGTTCACGGGCGTAGCAGTGCGGGATCTCAGCCAAAGGCGGGCCGTGCGCCCGAAGAACATGGCGCCTAGCCCCACAGCGAGCCCGTGCGTGTTCGCCGGCGACACCTTGTTCTGTTCGGCGAAATCGGCGTTTATTCCCGGCCCCAACAGCGGCATTTTCGCGGAGGATGTGGAACACCAGGTTCGAATGTCGATGCGAAACCTTCTCGACGGTCTCGAGGAGGCGGGAATGGACTTCTCGCACTCCGTGGCGACAAACGTCTATGTCGACGATATGAATGAGTTCGCAAAGATGAACCGGATCTACGCGCTTTTCTTTCCCAAGGACGCGCCGCCGACGCGAACCACCGTGCAGCCGAAGGCGTCCGTGGAGCGCCGGCGCGACGCTGACGGCCGGGCTCCGAAGCTGGAAGAGATTTCCGTGGTGGCGGTGCAGTGAAGCGGAACTCCGAGCCGTAAGGGGCGTTCTATACTGACAGCTTAGAGGAAGAACATGTTCGCGCGGACCAAGTTGTGGCTGTTTCTCGTTCTCGCAATCGCTCTAGCTTTGCCGCTCTGGAATTGCGCGGGGTCTTACCATGAGGCTGCCGAAATGTAGGTGTTGGTGGCGACGAACATCAAGATTCCGTACTGGCAGGCCGCCACGGCAGGACTAAACCAGGCGGCGGCTCAACTCAAAGTGAAGGCGGATGTCGTGGGGCCGGAACACTGGGATCCCAAAGTGCAACGCGATGAATTTCGCCGGATCGTCGTGAAGAAGCCGGCCGGCATCATGGTTTCACCGGCGGACCCCGAGTTGATGGGACCTGAGATCGACGCCGCCATCGCTCAAGGAATCCCGGTGGTGACCGTCGACTCGGACGCCCCGAAAAGCAAGCGCCTGCTGTACATCGGTACCGACAACTACCAGGCCGGCGTCATGGGCGCCCGGCAGGCCGTCGAGCAACTCCAGGGCAAGGGTAATGTCATCGTCTTCACCATGCCGGAGCAGACAAATCTCAGCGACCGGCTGCGAGGCTACACCGAGGTCTTCGCGGGCCACCCGCAGATCAAGATCGCCGAGGTGATCAACATCAAAGGCGACCCGACTATCGCCTTCGACCGCACGATGGAGATGATGGAGAAGTCTCCCGGCAGCGCCGACGCGTTTGTGTGCGTGGAGGCTTTGGCGTGCGAGGAAGTTGCAGAGGTTCTTGACCGCAAGCACATAACTGGCAAGGTCGTCGTGGCGATGGACGCCGACGAACTGACGCTGGAGTGGGTTCGCAAAGGTTCCATTGTGGCGACGGTCGCCCAGAAGCCGTTCACAATGGCTTTCACCGCATTGAAGGTTCTAGACGATTTGCACCACCACAAACCAGCTTCGCTTGACAAGAAATGGGCGCAAGATCCGTTCTCGCCCATCCCATCCTTCATCGACACCGGAGCCAGCCTTTTGAACAAAGGCAACCTCGATGAGTACGTGAGGGCTCGCGAGGCGGCGACCACGAAGGGCAAGTAAAACGCGGCGGCTACGGACGGCGGGCGGGCCCGTAGAGTACCTCGCCCGGCCGTTCCTGAGTGACCTTGCCGTTCAGCACGACTGGCTTGCCGTTCACGAACACGTGCACCACGCCTTCCGCATATTGGTGCGGTTGCGCGAATGTCGCCGTATCCCGGATTCTCGCCGGATCGAAGATCACCAGGTCAGCCTTCATGCCGGGCCGGAGCAACCCGCGGTCTGAGAGTCCGAGCCGCGCTGCTGGAAATGACGACATGCGCCGGACGGCCTCCTCGAGCGTCAGAACCCTCCTCTCCCGGACGTAGCGTCCCAGGACGCGGGCGAACGTACCGTAGCTGCGGGGATGAGGCACTCCGGCGCCGAACATCGGGATCTCGCCGTCCGAGGCGACCATCGTAAACGGCGCCTGGAGGATGCGTTCGAGGTCGCTTTCATCGAGCGCGTGGTAGACGGCCGCACAGCCTCCTTTTTGCTGGAGTTCGATGGCAGTCTCGGCGGCATTCTCGGCCGTCGGCTCGCGTCCCGCCAAGGCGGTGATCTCCGCCAGGTTCTTGCCGGCCAGGGTGGGATCGAAAGGACATGAGGCGATGGCCACGTTCTTCGGGTCTCCGGCTCCCCTGTCGTTTAGAATCCGGAAGACGATCTCGGCCTTGATGCGGGCTCGGATGTCGGGACGGCGGAGGCGTTCCATGAGCTGATCGTTGCCGCCCTCGAGGGCCCATTGGGGGAAAAGCGCCGCGGTCCCGGTGCTGGTCGCCGTGTAAGGATACTGGTCCGCGGTCACGTCGACACCACGAGCGCGAGCCTGTTCGATGAGGCGAAGGGTCTCGGTGCTGCGGCCCCAGTTGGCGCGGCCTACAATCTTGTGGTGGGTCACCTGGGCCGGCAGATGCGCTTCCTCGGCAATCCGAATCACCTCCTGGACGCTCTGGATCACCTGGGAGGCCTCCTCGCGGATGTGCGAGATGTAAATTCCC
>JAEHDI010000925.1 GCA_016880505.1 Bryobacterales bacterium
ATAGATCGGGTGGGCAGCCCGTCATCCCCGCGTTCTAGCCCGCCCGCGGCCGCTAGTGCTTGAACTTGGACCTTCGGGTCATTGCCGTCTGGCTTTTAGGAGTGCAAAATGCAGAATCCTGCGAGTAGCGCCAACCGCGAACGAATTGATTTTTCGAAGATCAAGACCTCGATCCCAATTCCGAACCTCATCGAGGTCCAGAAGAAGTCCTATGAGCGGTTTCTGCAGATGGACCTGCTCCCGGACGAGCGGGAAGACGTCGGATTGCAGAGTGTATTCAACTCCGTCTTTCCGATCACCGACTTTCGCGGGCTGAGCCAGCTCGAGTTCGTGGACTACTCGATCGGCAATTGGGAGTGCAAGTGCGGAAATCTGAAGGGCCTCAACCACCTCCGCACCACCTGCCGGAATCCCGGTTGCGGCGCATATATTCGAACGGACCCCTTCCACGCGGGCGACGTGCTCTGCCCCAAGTGCGGCACGTTCAACAAGAATATCGTCACGTTCTGTAACCGTTGCGGTGACCCTGTGGGGCTGCAACTGAAGTACGACGTCCCCGAGTGCGAGGAACGCGGCATGGCCTACGCCGCGCCGCTGAAGGTAACCATTCGCCTCACGGTTTACGACAAGGAAGGCGAGACCGGACAGAAGACCGTCCGGGACATCAAGGAGCAGGAGGTCTTCTTCGGGGAAATCCCGCTGATGACCGACAACGGCACCTTCATCATCAACGGAACCGAGCGCGTCATCGTCTCCCAGTTGCACCGCTCCCCTGGGGTCTTCTTCGAGAAGATTCCGGCGCAGAGTTATTTCCTCGGCAAGATCATCCCCTACCGTGGAAGCTGGGTGGAGTTCGAGTACGATGCCAAGAACCTCCTTCACGTTCGCATCGACCGCAAGCGCAAGTTTTATGGCACCGTGTTCCTCCGGGCGCTCGGACTGAAGTCCGATGAGCAGATCCTGCGAACCTTCTACAAAGTCGACAAGATCACCATCCGCGAAAACCGGTTGTTCTGGACGGTGTCCCCGGGCTTGGTCGGCCTGAAGCTCTCCCACGCGGTCACCGCTCGCGGCGGCGATACCGTGGTCGCTGCGGGAAAGAAGATCACCACCGGGGTACTCAAGGAACTCCAGAAGGCGAAAATCGAGCATGTCGAGGTTGCGCCCAATGACCTCGAAGGCGCGTACGTCGTCGCCGACGTGGTTGACATGTCGACGGGCGAGGTCCTGATGGAGGCGAATCAGGAGCTCACCACCGCCTCGGTTTCGAAATTGATCGAGGGCGGCACGCCGAGCTTTGAGGTGTTCTTCCCGGAGCGCGACGAAGTCGGCAACGTCATCTCAATGACGCTCAAGAAGGACAGCGTCAGGAGCCAGAACGACGCCCTGCTGGAGATCTACAGGAAACTGCGGCCCGGCGACCCTCCGACTCTCGATACCGCCCAACAGCTCTTCTCGGGTATGTTCTTCGACCCTCGGAAGTATGACTTTTCGCGGGTGGGGCGCATGAAGTTCAACATCAAGCTGTACGGGAAGGCGGACGCAACGCCGCTCGACCAGCGCACCCTCTCCGCCGAGGACTTCAACGAAACCATTCGCTACGTCCTTCGGCTGCGCAGGGGCATCGGCTCCGTAGACGACATCGACCACCTCGGCAACCGCCGCGTGCGTGCGGTCGGCGAACTCCTGGAGAACCAGTTCCGCATCGGTTTGGTCCGGATGGAACGCGCCATCAAGGAAAAGATGTCGGTCTACCAGGAAATGTCGACCGCGATGCCGCACGACCTGGTCAACGCGAAACCGGTGATGGCCGCGATCCGCGAGTTCTTCGGCTCCAGCCAGCTCTCGCAGTTCATGGACCAGACCAACCCTCTGTCGGAGATCACGCATAAGCGTCGGCTCTCCGCCCTGGGTCCGGGTGGTCTGTCACGCGAGCGCGCGGGATTCGAGGTCCGCGACGTCCATCCGACTCACTACGGCCGGATTTGCCCCATCGAGACACCGGAAGGCCCCAACATCGGTCTCATCTCTTCTCTGTCCTGTTTTGCCCGAATCAACGACTATGGCTTCATCGAGAGCCCGTATCGCCGCGTCCTGGACGGTCAGGTGATCGACGAGGTCAAGATTCTCAACCCGGGAGACACGAACCACCGCGTCGGCGACATTGTCTTTCGGAGCGATGTGGAACGCGCCAACCGCGCGCTCAGCGCCAAAAAGCAGCCGTCCGAATATGAGGCCTACTGCATGTACCTCTCGGCATGGGAGGAGGACAAGTACGCGATCGCTCAGGCCAACGTCGAGCTCGATGCGGAATCGCGACTCACTGCCGAGCTGGTCAATGCCCGGCAGGCTGGCAACTTCCTGCTCATGGAGCGCGACGCCGTCGAGTACATGGACGTCAGCCCGAAACAGCTCGTATCGGTGGCCGCCAGCCTGATCCCGTTCCTCGAAAACGACGACGCGAACCGCGCGCTCATGGGCTCGAACATGCAGCGCCAGGCGGTCCCGCTGCTTCGTGCCGAGGCGCCATACGTCGGTACCGGGATGGAGCAGGTGACCGCCCGCGACTCGGGCGCCGTGGTCATCTGCAAGCGCGCGGGCGTGGTGGATTCGGTGGACTCCGAGCGGATCATCGTTCGCGTCGAGGGCGGCACCCACGAGGGTCAGATGTCCCGTGAGGTCGGTGCGGACATCTATCAGCTCACGAAATTCAAGCGCTCGAACCAAAACACCTGTATCAGCCAGAAGCCGATCGTCAGTCATGGCCAGCGCGTCAAGAAGGGCGATGTGCTTGCCGACGGTCCGTGTACCGATAACGGCGAGCTCGCCCTCGGACGCAACGTCCTGGTCGCCTTCATGCCCTGGCGCGGCTACAACTTCGAGGACGCGGTCATCGTCAGCGAGAAGCTGGTCAAGGAGGATTACTACACCTCGATTCACATCGAGGAATTCGAGATCGAAGCGCGCGATACCAAGCTTGGCCCCGAAGAGATCACCCGGGACATCCCGAACATCGCCGAAAGTTTCCTGCGCAATCTCGATGAGAGCGGCGTCATCCGCATCGGCGCCACAGTGAAGCCGGGTGACATCCTCGTAGGCAAGGTGACGCCCAAGGGCGAAACACAACTCACGCCCGAGGAGAAGCTCCTGCGCGCCATCTTCGGTGAGAAGGCCGGCGACGTAAAGGATGCCTCTCTGTATTGCCCTCCGGGCATCGAGGGCACCGTGGTCGACTGCAAGATCTTCTCGCGGAAGGGCGCGGAGCTGGACGACCGGTCGAAGCAGATTCTCGATGACGAGATCGCCCGGCTGCATCGCAACCTCGAAGACGAGAAGCGGATTCTGAACGACGAGCGCGCCAAGCGGCTTGCCGGGCTGCTGGAAGGCAAACTGCTGCTCGCCGACCTGCACGACGAGAAAACCAACAAGCGCCTGCTGGTGAAGGGAATGGCGCTCGAACGCGACGTCATCGAAAAGCTCAGGTCGCGCGACTTGAAGCGAATGAAGCTGAAGGACAAGGACCCGAGGCTGAATGACGAGATCGATCAGATCGAGGAGATGACCTCCCGCCAGGTCGCCGTGCTGGAAAAGATCGCCGAGGAGAAGACCGCCAAGCTCAAGAAAGGCGACGAGCTTCCTCCAGGCGTGATCAAGCTGGTCAAGGTCTACATCGCGATGAAGCGCAAGCTGTCGGTCGGCGACAAAATGGCCGGCCGGCACGGCAACAAAGGTGTCATTGCGAGGATCGTTCCCGACGAGGACATGC
>JAEHDI010000115.1 GCA_016880505.1 Bryobacterales bacterium
CAGTTGCGGCGAGCGCGTCGGATGTCGCAATTGCTCGATCACCCTTACCTATCACCGCCGCGAGCAGCGCCTGCTCTGCCACTACTGTGACTATGCCGCGCCCGTTCCGTCGGTTTGCCCCAGGTGCGAAAGCGAGCACATCTACTTCCTGGGCGTGGGCTCGGAGCGGGTGGAGGAAGAACTGCATCGCGCGTTTCCGCGGGCGCGTATCGCCCGTATGGACCGCGATACCGTCAGCGGAAAGCGGCAGTTCGAAACGATCTTGCAAGGGTTTCGCGAAGGCAACTTCGACATTCTGGTAGGAACGCAGATGATCGCCAAGGGCCACGACATCCCGAACGTCACGCTGGTCGGGGTGGTGAACGCGGACATCGGCCTTGGAATGCCGGACTTTCGGGCGGCGGAGCGGACGTTCCAATTACTGACACAGGTGGCGGGGCGCGCGGGACGCGGGGAGACGCTTGGCATCGTGCTGGTTCAGACGATCAACCCGGATCACTACGCCGTCCGTTTCGCGGCGGCGCAGGATTACAGCCTGTTCTATGAGAAGGAGATCCAGTTCCGCCGGTCGATGCGCTATCCTCCGTTCAGCGCACTGGCGAACCTGCTCGTGCGCAGCGAGAAGCAGGAGGAAGCGATGAGGATGAGCGGGGAACTGGGGCGTCTGCTGGACCCGCCGCCGGAAGGTCTACGCATTCTCGGCCCGGCTGAGGCGCCGGTGGCCCGGCTGCGAAATGAATACCGATACCAGCTTCTGATCAAAGCGGCGAACCGGAAGGTCCTCAACGAAACGCTGCGCACAGTCCGGGACTTCGCGCTGGAGTCGAAATGGAACGCGACGGCTTTGGTGATCGACGTGGATCCGCTGACACTGATGTGAGCGCCGTCATGGATCGTGCGGGAAGCGTCGAGGAGAATCTGGTGGAGTTCTTCCGGCATTTTGCTCGCGCGCGTTCCTCGGGCGAAGTAATGGAGATGCCGGGCGTGTCGATCGCATCCTGCGGCGCGAGCGTTCACACGTTCAATGGGGCGTTTTTTTCCGAGCCGGTAGCGGAGAGCGCCGGGCTGCTGGAGCGCAGAATCCTGACGGCGTCGGTCCACTATGCCGCCCGCGGGCTGCGCTGGGCATTCTGGGCGGCCGAGCACAAGCTTCCGGCAGCCATCCGAAGAAGGTCGCGGGCAGTCTTTCATGCTCACGGCCTCAGCCTCGCTTACGAGAACCCCGGGATGGCCGCGGACCGGCTGCTACCGCCATTGCGCAGGCTCCCGAATTTGGATTTCCGCCGGGTCGAGAAGGAGCCCGAGCGGCTGGATTTCTGCTTCGTCAACGCCGCCGCGTTTCGGATGTCGTTCGAATGGTGCCGGGAGTTGTATGACCTGGAGCCCCGGTGGACCAGCCAATTCACCGGCTGGGTGGGGTACGTGAACGGGCGACCGGTGACGGCGGCAGCGACCCTTGCGGCTTCGGGGGCGGTGGGCGTGTACTGCGTTGCGACACTTTCCGAGGAATGGCGGAAGGGATATGGCGAGGCGGTGGTACGTCACGCGCTGGATCAGTCGCGCGAAGAGCACGGCATCGAACTCACAATCCTGCAATCCTCCGCCGAAGGACTGCCACTCTACAAACAGATGGGCTACGAGGTGGTGACGCGGTTCCAGGTATACAGCGCGTGAGGCGGACCGGTTCCGCGCGCGGATCAGGCCAGGAGATCCGACGGGCCGCCATGGGAGATGCAGAGGGCGATGCGCTCAATGTCGGCGGACAGCGGGCGATCGGTCTCGTAAGGCGGGGTGATCTCACGGAGGCGCATCCGCAGCTTTTCGATCA
>JAEHDI010000926.1 GCA_016880505.1 Bryobacterales bacterium
GACTGCCTCCGCTGCCGTGAAAATTGAAAAGGTCGCCTATCAGGGCTGGCCCAACTGCTACCGAGTCTCCAACGGAGAGATCGAGCTTATTGTCACCAGCGACATCGGTCCCCGCATCATCCGCCTTGGCTTCGTCAAAGGGCAGAACTTTTTCAAGGAGTTCAAGGAAATGATGGGCAAGAGCGGAGAAAAGCAGTGGATGATCCGCGGCGGCCACCGCCTCTGGGCCGCTCCCGAGGACTCCGTCAAAACCTACGCCCTCGATAACAGCCCGATAAAGATCGACATCAAAGGGGACGTGCTCATTGCCGCCCAGCCCGTCGAGCAACTCACCGGACTCGAGAAACAGATCACCGTCAAGATGGCCCCCACCGGCACCGGCGTGGAGGTCATCCACAGCATTCGCAACACCAACCGCAAAGCGGTCGAACTGTCGCCTTGGGGCCTGACGGTGATGGCGCAGGGCGGTGTCGGCTTCACCGGTTTCCCGCCCCGCGGCAAGCACCCCGAGGTCCTGCCCCCGACCAACCCGCTCGTCATGTGGGCCTACACCGACTTCTCCGACAAGCGCTGGACCTTCACGAAAAAGTACCTCGCGCTGCGCCAGGACCCGAAGGCGGCCGAGCCCCAGAAAGTCGGCCATTTCAACAGCGATACCTGGGGCGCCTACCTGCTCGGCTCTGAGCTTTTCATCAAGCGCTCTCAGGCCGATCCCTCGAAGACGTATCCGGATTTCGGCTGCTCTTACGAGACGTTCACCAACGCCGACTTTCTCGAAATCGAGACGCTGGGCCCGATGACGAAACTCGCCCCCGGCGCCTCCGTCGGGCACGTCGAGCGCTGGAGCCTCCACAAGAACGTCCGGATTCCCTCGTTGACCGACGCCGTCCTCGACAAGGTTCTTCTGCCGCTGCTCGGAAAATAGCCGCGCCGCCACAGCCCCCCGGGAAACGGTGGCCCGTTTTGCGTATGATGGACCCACCCATGGCCAAACGATACTTCTCCGCCTTCTTGCTTGCTTTTCTGCTGCTCGCCTGCGCGCGGCGGCCTGACGAACGGGCCGCTGGCCACAAGACCGATCACCCGGCAGGTGTCCTCAACGCGCGTTGGCATCCATCCGGTTTCGAGTTGGGCGACGACAACTACAATGCGGTGACCGCGGCGAGCGACGGCAAGATCTACTACGTCATCTGCGCCCACAAGATCGATACCGGCGCGCAGATGTATTCCTATGACCCGGCGGCAGGGAAGGTGCAGCACCTCGGCGACCTGACCGAGGCGTCGGGCGAGAAGGACCTGAAAGCCGTCCCGCAGGGCAAGTCTCACGTGCCGTTCTTCGAGCACGCAGGCAAGCTCTACTTCGCCACCCATCTCGGCTACTACAACACGCAGGGGGGCAAGGAGATGGTGGGCGTGCCGCCGCCGGGCTACAAAGCCTACCCGGGCGGGCATTTCTTAGCCTATGACATGAAGGCCGCGACGTTCGAGCGCCTCGCCACCGCACCTGCCGGCGAGGGCATCATCACCATGACCATGGACCCGAAACGCGGCCGCCTCTACGGGATTACCTGGCCCTCGGCGCACTTCCTGTCCTACGACCTGGCGAAGAAGGAGTTGAAGGACTGGGGCCTCATTTCCGAGCAGGGCGAGAAGGGCTCCGGGCCAACCTTCCGCGTCGTCTGCCGATCGCTCGCGCTCGACCCGACGACCGGCTCGGCATACTTCACGGTTTCCACCGGCGAGATCCTCCAATACGACTACAGTCTGAACGCGCTCAAGAAGCTGGAAGCGTGCACGATGAAGCGTGACGTCTTCGGAGTGCTCGATCCGGACAAGCCCGGCCACATGGGCTACAACTGGCGCTGGACGGTGTGGCACGACGGCGAGAAAGTTTTCTATGGCACGCACGGCAATACCGGCTATCTTTTCCGTTTTGATCCGCGCGCCCAGCAGATTGAAGTGATCGACCGTATCGCCTCGGAGAAAACGCGCACGAGCGGCTCGTATGACGAGTTCCGCTACGGCTATATGGGACTCGCCCTCGGCCCGGACGGGCAGACGCTGTACTACCTGACCGGGACGCCCGCCGGCGATGAGATCCGGCTGGTCACGTACCACATCCCCACGAAGAAATACGCCGATCGCGGAGCGATCGTGCTGGAGGACGGTAGCCGGCCAACCTGGGCGCAGGCCATCGCTCTGGGTCCCGACAAGCGTATCTACACGGTCTCGAAACTCCGGCAGGGCGGAAAGCAGAAGATCGATCTTCTCAGTTTTCCCGATCCTCTCCAGGGTTCCTGATCCGACGCTCCAAACAGAGATGGGATGAGAAGGCCGGTCTCCCAGCGGGATGCGTTAAGCTCCCAATGGGTTGCGCACTCGAGGTGCAATCAAAAGGAGACCGGCCATGAAGAAGAATAGCACTGTGGTAGGAGCGTGGC
>JAEHDI010000927.1 GCA_016880505.1 Bryobacterales bacterium
CCTGTTTCACATTCGGGCCAACGGAGTGGATCTGGCGCACCCTGACTTACGGCCGCCTCCAAGCCCTCTCCCGCCCAGCGGCGGTCCACACGTCGTGACTAGTGCCGTTCCAACTTTTCCCGGCTAAGAAGCCCGCGCCACGCAGCGAGCCGCTGCCGAAGGTAGCGCTTTCCCCTGCCGGTCTTCAGATAGCGCTCTCGGCGGAAAGCGTCTTCGCGGTTCAGGCAGGCCTCGTAGTAGGCCAGCAACAACGGCCGACGCTGCTCGGTCGACCTCACCCGGCCTTCCGCGTGTTCGCGAACGCGTGCCCTCAAGTCGGAGGTTGCGCCCGTGTACCACTCACAGTCCTTTTCGCTGTACAAAACGTAGGTGTAGTGCACAGGTGAATCAAGTTGGAACGGCACTAGTAGCTGTCGCACTCCCGGTAAGCCTCAATGAGGGCCGCCTCGCCTTTCTTGCCCGGTTTACTAAGTCCGTGTTCCATCCCGACCACGCCGTCATAGCCACGCGCGTGCAGCCAGCGGAAAATGTTGCGGTAGTTGATCTCGCCGGTCGTCGGCTCCTTGCGCCCCGGGTTGTCGCCCACTTGGATGTACGCAATCTCGTCCCAAGCTTTCTCCATGTTCGGGATGAGGTTCCCGACGTCCACCTGCTGATGATAAAGGTCATCAAGGATTTTGCAGTTTGGCGAGTCGACGGCCTTGCAGATGGCATAGCCCTGCGGCACGGACCGCACGAACAAGCCCGGATGGTTCGCGTACCAGTTCAGTGGCTCAAGCACCATGATGAGACCGGCGGGCTCGCACACCTCCGCCATCACCTTGAGGTTGGTGATGCAGTTGGCCGTCTGGAAACCGGGATCGAGCGAGTTGTTCACAGTGCTCGGCACGACGGTAGTCCACCTGGTTCCGACGCGCTTCGCCGTCTCCACCGCCCGCTTTGCCATGTCCCTCAGGCTGTCCTGGTGCGGCTTGTCGGTCTTGGTGACGAAGTCGGAGGTGCGGAAGTCGGCAAGCGACACAAAAACGCCCATCGTCATTCCTAGCTGTTGCAACGTGCTCCCGATCCGGGATTGCAGTTCCGGCGGCCGGCTCATCGCACCGTTGTCTTCCCACCCGGTGAAGCCCTGATCGGCGGCGAACTTGATCTGGTCAATGATGTCCTCCCCGGCAGAGTTCTTAAACATCCCGGGGTGCGGACCGTACCTCAGTTTGAACCTCGGCCGGTTCGATTGTGCGGCGGCGGCCGCTACGGCCGCTGGTAGTGCGCCGGCGAGGCCGGCCAGAAAGTTTCTGCGGATCATGGTTTTCAGTCTCCGGTGAGATGGACTTCCGTCTATTCAACCGGATTCGGAGGCGTGCGGCAACCTCACACGAGGCCGAGAATGCGCCCATCCTCGTCCACATCCATCCTTGCGGCCTGCGGATCCTTCCCCAGACCGGGCATCAACAGCATGTTGCCGGCCACCACGACGATGAATCCTGCGCCGGCGGCGAGGTGGGCGTCGGTGATCGTAAGGGTCCAGCCCGTGGGGCGCCCGAGCAGCCTCGGGTTGTCTGAGAGAGATGACTGAGTCTTGGCTATGCAGACCGGCAGATGGCTGAATCCGAGTTCGGCAAACTTTCGGATTTTCTTCCGGGCGGAGAGCTCGAAGGACACCCCGTCCGCGCCGTAGATTCCCCGGGCGATCGTCTCGACTTTTTGCTCGATGCCAAGATCCGGCCCGTAAAGCGGACGAGCACGCGCGGGGTCGCCAGCGCCCACGGCGGTCATCACCTTTTCAGCCAGCTCCAGGCCGCCCTTGCCGCCGTCGGAGTAAACGTCGGTCTCGGCGCACTCAACCCCGGACGCCCGGCAGAACTCTCGCACCGCGGTGATGTCTGCGGCGCTGTCCGAGTAGAAGCGGTTCACCGCGACAACTACCGGCAGATCGAACCTGGCGAGGTTTTCGAGGTGCCGGGCGAGGTTGTCGAAGCCGCCCTGTGCCTGAAGTGCGCGAACGGTCGCGATGAGCACGCATGCCGAGGGTTTCAGACCGGAGGCGGGCATCACAATGTCAAAGTACTTCTCCGCACCGAGATCGGCGCCGAAGCCGGTCTCGTTGATGACGTAGTCAGCGAGTTTCAACGCCATCTTCTGTGAAATGACGCTGCTGGTGCCGTGCGCGATGTTGGCGAACGGCCCCGCATGGACGAGAGCCGGCGTGTGTTCGGTGGTTTGGACGAGGTTCGGCATGACGGCTTCGTTCAACAGCACCATCAGAGCTCCGGTGGCTCCCAGGTCGCCGGCACGCAATACCTTGCCATTCCGGTCGAATCCGATCACGATCTCGCCAAGTCTCCGCCGCAAGTCCTGACGCGAGTTGGCGAGCGCGAGAATAGCCATGACCTCCGACGCGGCCGTGATCACGAAGCCGGTCTCTCTCGGTACTCCGTTCACCTTGCCGCCGAGTCCCACAATGATGTGGCGAAGAGCGCGATCATTCATATCGATCGCCCGCGGCCAGAAGATGTTGTCTACGTCGATTTGAAGCTGGTTGGAGTTGTGAATGTGTGAGTCGATCATCGCCGCCAGCAGGTTGTGGGCGGCGGTGACGGCGTGGAAATCGCCGTTGAAATGAAGGTTGATGATCTCGCTCGGCAGCACCTGGGCCTTGCCGCCGCCGGTCGCCCCGCCTTTGAGGCCGAAGACCGGGCCGAGAGACGGCTCGCGCAGCGTGACAAGACTTCGGCGGCCGAGCCGCTCGATGGCCTGTGCGAGGCCGATCGAGACGACCGTCTTGCCCTCGCCATGGCTGGTCGGCGTGATGGCGGTGACGAGGATCAGCTTGCCGTGGCGCGGGGGAATGGCATCCCCGAGGAGTTCGAGGCGGAGCTTTGCGGTGTACTTGCCGTAGTACTCCAAGTACGGATCGGGAATCTGGAGCTTGTCAGCGATCTCGCGAATAAGCCGCATTTCCATCGCCGGCTCACCTCTCTGAGTCCACTGCCGCCTGCCCGGACGTCAATATCTGGACGACCGCACGCGCCATGTCCTTGGTCGTGGCCGAGCCGCCCATGTCGTACGTTCGGACGTTGCCGCGCTCGACGACGTCCGCAACCGCCAACTCGATCTCCATTGCCTTCTGCCTCTCGCCGAGCCACCCCAGCATCATCTTTGCGGCCAGGATTGTGGCCAGCGGATTCACTTTGTTCTGGCCGGCATACTTCGGCGCCGACCCGTGCGTCGGCTCGAAGACGGCATAGTTCCTGCCGATATTGCCGCTGTACGCGAAGCCCATGCCGCCGACAAGCTGCGCGCACAAGTCGGAAAGGATGTCACCGAACAGATTTGTGGTGACAATGACTTCGTAGTTC
>JAEHDI010000116.1 GCA_016880505.1 Bryobacterales bacterium
CAAACTTGGTTTCACTCTTGGTATTTTCAGGATCAATTCAAAGTCACTCCGCGATTGACGCTCAGCTATGGAATCCGATACGAACCCTTCCTCCCGTGGGTGGAAAAGCACGACGCAATTAACACTGTACGTCCCGGTCTTCAGTCCACTGTCGTTCCCGATGCGCCTCCGGGCATTCTATTCCCTGGGGACGTACCTCGGGGGCTCACAAGCCCGGACTGGAACAACCTGGCTCCGCGCATCGGCTTCGCTTGGGACATATTTGGCAATGGGAAGACAAGCGTCCGAGGAGGGTACGGCGTATTTTACGAAAGCATAAATGCGGACGCACTGGCGCAGGAGAACCCGCCGTTTGCCGGCTTCACACAAGTATTTGAAGGAAGGATCGAAGACCCGTCCGGCTCTGTCGGGCTGACCCCGCCTCCAGCGGCACCCACGGGGCAATTCGGTTGTGTGAAGATCTCCAGCTACCCCGGGTATGACTGCCCGCTCTACCCACTTCCGGTCAACGGCCAATTCACTGGCTCGAACCTTGTCTCGCCGTACATTCAGTCTTTTAGCCTTTCGATTCAGCACCAATTAACGCCGACATTGATGGTGGAAGCTGCCTACGCCGGCAAGATCGGCATTAAGCTGGAGGCTCTGCGCACCTACAACCCGGGGCGCTTTGTTCCTTCACCGGTCGACGGCTCCCCACCCTCGGCGCAGAACGTCAATGACCGAGTGATCTTCGAGCCCGGGATTCTAGGGCCGCAAGGTTATCTACTCGGGAACGATTTCCGTAGCTGGTACCATAGCTTCCAGACGCAGGTGGTCAGGCGCTTTTCGCAGGGCCTTTCGGTGCTAGGTGCCTATACGCTCTCAAAATCGATTGATACGAGTTCGACCCACACGCTCGGGGCCACGGTTGCCAACCCGTTTAATCTTCGGGATGAACGTGGGCGGTCGAGCTGGGATCGCAGGCACGCATTTGTGGCCTCGTGGCTGTGGACGCCGCCAACTAAGTTCGACAACCGCTTGACACAGGTGTTGCTCGGCAACTGGACGCTGACCGGAATCACGGCGATCCAGAGCGGATTGCCTCTCACCTTTACAATGGGCAGTGACGTCGCTCTGGATGGAACCGGCGGCGCCCAGCATGCACAATTGGTCGACGGAGTTACGACAAGAGACATCGTGCTGGACCACCCGAACCGCGACGCATTCTATCGGAAGTTCTTCAACGCCAGCGCCTTTGTACCTACTGCGGAGGTGCAAAAGGGCACGTACGGCAATGCGGGACGAGGATTGATCAGCGGTCCTGCTCGGAGCAACACGGACTTTTCTATCCTGAAGGACTTCGCGTTCCGCGAGCCCTGGAGGCTTCAATTCCGTAGTGAATTCTTCAATGCTTTCAATCAGGTGAACTTTTCGAATCCAACCACGTCGGTTGCATCCGGTTCGTTTGGACGCATTCGGGGGGTGGCCGATGGCCGAATTATTCAGTTCGGATTGAAACTTCTCTGGTAGCCCCCAATGCCCGAGCTCTGCTCGCCGGCGGATTCTCCTCCGCGCCGGGATAGGCGGCGCGCAGTTGGCGGCTCTTGATTGGCTCCGGGCGCTCCCTTGTCGTCGGCTTCCACTCTCGCGCTCGTCGCTGCGCCTCAGCGATCTGAGCGGGCGTCATCACGCCAGCAAACGCCTCACGCAGATCGGCGTATCGCCCTTGGCGGCTGCCACTGGCGCGCGAAACCGCCAGGCTAATCCACAAATGCGCTTCTACGTAGTCTTGTGTTATCCCCCCACCCAGCGCGTACATGAGACCGAGAGCGACCTGCGCAGGGGCATACCCTTGCCCAGCTGCCTTACGGTACCAGCGGACTGCTTCGGTGACGTCTTGTTCCACCCCCTGTCCTAAGTCATACTTAGCACCGAACAAGAACTGCGCGATGGCGTCGCCCCGCTCCGCTCGTTCGCGCAAGGACTTTGGCGCCTTCGCAGTGGGAGCCTTCCTCTCCCGGCCAACCCTACACAAGAGACACCACAGGCTCAATAAGAGACCTGCCAGTCCGTATCTTATCAGAACGCCCATCCTGAGCCGCCGCTATTGACCTAAGTATAGGAGTGTCAACGTGGCGTGTCACTCAGGTTCGCGGCAGCTGGTCGAGGAGCCGTCACTGCCGCTTCTCTTTCAGGCGGCTGGATCTCCGGGCGGGCTGTTGCCGAGTCCTGAGGGTTTAGCTGACCCGCAGCACTTCTTGCCTCATGGACGGCAGCAGCTGCACATAACGAAAGCCTCGGGTTTCTACCTTGTGTTCGCGTATATTCAGCTTCGGCCCCAAGCTGCACTACACTGGACGGGGATGAGGTTCTGATCGGATTCACATTCGAACTGACGAGTGGTGTACGCTACAGCTAACACTGTTTTCGAGTTTGGCGCCACCCGTGCTGATGCGCGAATCTGGGTTTACCGTTAAAAACGTCTGCAAGCGAGCACAAGCCTGGCTGGAGAAAACTAATGCCTGATTCTCGGACGATGCTGCCAAGTCCGCCGAAACGCATCGGTGTCGCTGCCGATCATGGAGGATTTGAGTCGAAGGAGTATCTGGCCGGGATGTTGCGTGAGGCTGGCTATGACGTGGTGGACTTTGGCGACAGCCAGCCTGAGCCGGATGATGACTATCCGGATTTTGTCGTGCCTTTGGCCCTTGCGGTTGCTCGCGGGGAGGTGGATCGCGGCGTGGCCATCTGCGGCAGTGGCGTGGGTGCGTGCATTGCCGCCAACAAAGTGCCAGGCGTGCGGGCGTGCCTGATCCATGAGAGTTTTTCAGCGCACCAGGGGGTCGAGGACGACGACATGAACGTGATCTGCCTGGGTGGCCGCGTGGTCGCGAATGCGCTCGCTTGGGAGTTGGTCAGAGCATTCCTGCAAGCACGATTCAGTGGCGCCGAGCGTCACCGTCGACGTCTGGCCAAAATCTCAAGGTTGGAAGGCAGGGAGGCAGAATCATGAGTGGCAACCCTTTGAAACGGTTGGAAACGCTGGGTCAATCCATCTGGCTGGACTACATCCGGCGCGACCTGATCACCAGCGGAGAGCTCCGGCGTTTGATCGAGGAGGATGGACTGCGGGGGATGACCTCGAACCCATCCATTTTCGAGAAGGCGATTACGGGCAGCTACGACTATGACGACAACATTCGGGCTCTGGCGCTTGAGGGAAAGGGCGTCCAGGCAATCTACGATGTCGTCACCGTGCGTGACGTGCAAAGTGCCGCTGACGAGTTCCGGCCCTTATACGACAAGACCGGCGGCAAAGATGGATATGTCAGCCTGGAGGTCAATCCACACCTGGCGCACGACACTAAAGGCACGATTCACGAGGCTCGCCGGTTATGGGACAGGCTGAACCGACCCAACGTCTTCATCAAGGTCCCGGCCACGGTCGAAGGACTGCCCGCCATCCAGCAGCTCATCGGCGAAGGCATCAGCGTCAACGTGACGTTGCTCTTTGGGCTGCCGCGGTATCGGCAGGTGGCGGAAGCATACATCGCCGGCATCGAAGCGCGCGCCGCTCAAGGAAAGGCTGTGAATCATGTGGCTTCGGTGGCCAGCTTCTTCGTGAGCCGCATTGATGGGCTGGTGGACCCCATGCTGGAGAAGCTCGCCGCCCAGGGTGGCGAAAAGGCGGAGCTCGCGAAGAAGGTTCACGGGCAAGTCGCCATCGCCAGCGCGAAGGTGGCCTATCGAATCTACAAGGAGATCTTTGGCCACGATCGGTTCAAGCGATTGGCTGGCAATGGCGCGGGCGTCCAGCGGCTGCTCTGGGCCAGCACCGGCACCAAGAACCCGGACTACAGCGATGTGAAATACATCGAGGGTCTCATCGGGCCGGACACGATCAACACGGTCACGCTCGAGACTCTCGACGCATACCGCGACCACGGTGACCCGAAAGTCCGGCTCGAACAAGATGTCAAGGAAGCCCGCTGGGTGTTGGAGCGACTGCCGGAGCTGGGCATCAGCATCGACAATGTGACGCGGCAACTCGAGGACGAAGGAGTCCAGAAATTCAACCAACCGTTCGACAAGCTGATGGAGACCTTGACGCAAAAGTCGTCACACAGTTGACGGTGAGACATGAAACTGAGCCCTCTCGCGGGAAAGCCGGCCGAGGCATCGAGGCTGGTGAACGTGCCCAGACTCGTGACAGCCTACTATGCGGAGGCGCCTGACCCTTCAGTGCCTGGACAACGGGTATTGTTCGGCACTTCCGGGCATCGTGGGTCCGCATTCGACAAGGCTTTCAACGAACGGCACATACTCGCCATTAGTCAGGCCATCTGCCTGTATCGGAAGCAGAAGAAGATCGATGGTCCGCTGTTTCTCGGCATGGACACGCACGCGCTCTCCGTCCCGGCACTTGCCAGTGCGCTTGAAGTGCTGGCGGCTAACGGAGTGGAAGTCATGCTCGCGGAGGGCGATGAGTACACTCCGACCCCTGCTATTTCTCACGCGATTCTCACATACAACCGCGGGCGCACGACAGGGCTCGCTGACGGTATTGTGATCACACCGTCGCACAATCCGCCCCATGACGGTGGCTTCAAATACAATCCTCCGAACGGCGGACCGGCGGAATCCGCCGTCACGGACTGGATCGGAGCGAGGGCGAACGAGCTCCTCGAGAATGGCCTGCGGGGTTTGAAGAGGGTTCCTTTCGAGAAAGCCCTGCATGCTTCCACGACACACCGGCATGA